>JBCBGD010000046.1:0-13797 GCA_038527085.1 Pseudomonadota bacterium
CCAGCCTCGCAGCGGGTGTCGACATCGCCAATTCAGTGGGCGCCGCAGGGTTCAATGATGGGGGCACGGCAGATGCCGATCCGGCCTCGAGCATCACGACGGAGGCAATCGCAGCGCCCGGCGGCGCGGTGGTCTTCGATCTCTTCGTCGCGAATGAGGGGGCTGGAACCGATACGTTCAACCTGTCCGTACACGGCGACCTTGCCGGGACGACGGACCTGCCTGCTGGCTGGCAATCCCGGTTGACCGACAGTGCGGGCGTGCCGATTGCCTCGACGCCAGCCCTCGCGTCTGGAGAGATCTTCGCTTTTCAATTGCAGGTCAGGGCGCCAGAAGGGCTGATCGACGGCGACACACAGTCTGTCTTCATCCATGTCGAGAGCTTTGAATCTGGCGCGCGCGACGTGAAACAAGACGCGGTGGACATTGGCGGCGAGGCGCAAATCACGCTGACGCCAGACCAGTCCGGCCAAATCTCCGGGTGCGGCGTCACCAATTATCTCCACACACTGCGCAATACGGGATCGACGAGCGAAGATATTCGGGTGCGGATTGACTCCCAATCCCACTTCAAGGGTGAGCTGCAGTTTGCCAGCGATGTTGCGGCCGGCGAACCCGGCGAATATGTCTCAATCGATTTCGCAAGTGCTGGCGATCCCGTGGCTATCTCCGGGACTGCTGGCTGGCGCACGGACCTGCTCATCGATGGCGGGGCCTTTGGGCCTGCACTGCGCCTTGCGCCGGGCGAGGCGGCCCAGTTCAGTGTGCGCGTGCTTGCACCGTGTGAGGCCGCGCCGGGCACCCGCGACACGTTGCGTCTGCTGGCCGAAACACGCGACGGCGATGCAACGGCGACAGCGATCGACACGACTACGGTTTCCAATGCCCGCCTTCAGTTGACCAAGCTTGGCGCCCTCGATGCGGCCTGCGATGGCACGCCCGATGCTGGTTTCAATGATGATCAGGTCGCAGCAGGCCCCGGCGAATGCGTCATCTGGCAGATTTCCCTGATCAATCAGGGCGCTGAGATCGTGTGTGATGTCCGCGCCCGCGATACTGCGCCAGCCTTCACGGCGTTTTCAGGCACGCCAAGCATCGTCTCCCAGCCCGCTCCCGGGAGTGGCACCTGCGCGGTGTCGGGGAGCGATTTTGCCTGCACGCTTGGAAACCCCCTCGATCCGGGTGGGACTAGCGGTGTCCAACCCTTCTGTTTGTCCGCCGGCCAGACCGCTGTGGTCCGGTTCGGTGTCCGCGTAAATTGAACCTGGTCTTTGAAAAGGAGCCCTACATGCTGAAGACCCTGACTGCCGCCGCGTTTGCTCTCTCGCTTGCGCTTCCTGCCTTTGCCGACGGCCCGCTTGAGAGCCAGATGACCGCCTGGCTTGTGGGCTATGATGACGCTGGCGAAGAGACCCTGACCCAGGTGGAAGACGTCGCCCCCGGCGCCCTGGTCGAGTATCGCCTGGCCTACACCAATGTGGGTGACGTGCCGCTGAGCGGGCTGGTCGTCAGCGCGCCTGTCCCAGAAGCGACTGACCTCGAGCTGGAATCCAATGAGACCAACGTTGCTTCCACCTTCGAGGCCAGCATTGACGATGGCGATACCTGGGGCGTCCCCCCACTAGAAGTTGCGCCAGGTGAACTCGCCGATACGGGAGATTATGACCTGGTGCGCTGGTCAACATCTGACGAGATTGCCCCGGGAGACAGCTGGGAGTTTGTTTATCGCGTCAGCGTGGAATAGGCCTGATTCGGAGCGTTCACTGGTCTGGACGCACAAAAGACGACCAAAGCAGCGCTCCGGGTAAACCGGGGCGCTGTTTTTGTTAGGAAAACCAGAGGTCGGGCCGATCCGATTGCAGCGAGATTTCCTAAAATTTTACGTTTCCAGTTCACAACCCCTGCGTGAAAGCCAAGGAGATTTAGGGCTGTGACGATTCGATATCCCGGAATGCCTGCGCGACGGGCGCTTTTCGCTTGTGTAGCTGCAGGGGCGCTCATGGCGGGCCTTTCCGCCCAGACGGCAACGGCCCTGACCGAGGCCGGTCAGCCGATCCAGAACCAGGCCACTGCGACCTATAAGGACTCCCTGGGCAATGACTACACGTCCCAGTCGAACCTTGCGACGGTTGAGGTTCGCCAAGTCTATTTCGCAACGCTGGAAAGCGACAATGCAAAGACGGTTGCCTCCAACCAGACCGTCTACTTCCAGCACATCCTCACAAACACCGGTAACGGTGAGGACACGTATACGATCAGCGTCGCAGATGCGGCTGGCGATGATGGCGACTTCTCCGACCTGCGTGTCTATGTCGACCTGAACGATAACGGCACCGTTGATGCCGGTGAGCCGGAAGCCACGTCGGTCACGCTCAATCCCAATGATCCCGCCACGCGCCAGGTGTCTCTTGTGGTCGCTGGCCTCACGCCCACGGCGACAGATGGCGATGAGTTCGGTGCGCTGCTGACCGTCACCTCAGCCAATGGCACGGTCACCGACCTGACAACGGGCAAGGGCGCAGACGGGCTCGACAACACCAACCAGAACGTGGCGACGATTTCCGGTGACGCGGTCCTGAACATCATCAAATCGTCGGTCCACGACATCGCCAACAATGAGATCGACTACACGATCACGGTGACCAATACGGGTAACCGTGCCGCCGAGGACGTCATTATCTATGACGCCTTGCCCGCCGGAACGACCCTGGTGCCCGGCAGCGTGTCCCAGTCGGGCTTCGGCACCGGCATTGATGCCAGCGATGTGGACGCGGTTGCCGCTGACCTCGACGAGGGCGCGCCGATTTCCCGTGACCTGAACGCCGATGGCAATGTCGATGTCACCGAGGCCGATTTCGGCGTCGATCTCGACAATGACGGTGCGATCTCCAACGCCGGCGCGGAAGCAGGCGTCTACGGCGTCGACGATATCCTCGCCCCGGGCGTCTCCATCGAGCTGAACTTCTCCGTGGCCTACGATCCAACAACCACTTTTGGTGCGGGCGACGACATCGTGAACCGGGCCTATGTGTCCGGCGAGGTCGATGGCGATCCGGGAACCTTCGATGGAAGCCAGCCTTCCAACCGGGTCACTGACACAGTGCCGCAAATCTTTGGCGTCGCTGTTTCCGATACGGGCGCAGGCGAGAATGATACGGTCAATGATGGCGGCGACGATGACGGCACGGTCAACGACACCCAGGAAGTCGATTCCGTCCAGGCCGGTGAACTCGTCTACTTCACCCACACAATCCGCAATAGCGGCAATGGCGGCGACACGTTCGAGCTGTCGATCATCGACAGCGCCAGCTTTCCGACGGGGACGAGCTTCACAATCTGGAACGCCACCAGCACCGTCCAGCTGTTGAACACCAATGGTGAGGGCGGTGTCGACACCGGCCCGATGACTGCCGGGGAAACGCTTACCGTCGTGGTCCACGCCCAACTGCCACCGGGCAGCGGCACGGCGACCAATGCGAGCTATGATCTCGTCGCCACGTCCAGTGCCGATCCCTCTTCCTCGCCAGCCAACGATGATGCCGAAGGCCTGATTCGCACGATCAATGCTCCGACGGTCGACCTTTCCAACGGGACTGCGGCCGATGCCGATGGCGACACGGGCGTCAACCGCCATGCCTACAACAATGACGCCGCGCCGGTGACAACGCAGACTGCCAATCCCGGCGACAGCGTCACCTTTCCGCTGGTCATCGAGAATGACAGCCTGGTGGCAGATAGCTTCCAGCTCAGCGCTGGCGGATCCTTTATTGCCTCGAGCCTGGGCGCCTTGCCGACGGGCTGGACGGTGGTCTTCCGCGACGGCACCGGCAGTGTGATCACGACCACGCCGTCGATTGCGCCCGGCGCTGAACTGGCCATCACGGCAGAAGTGCAGATCCCATCCATCGAGACCCAGGCCGTGGCCGATCGCGTCTTCGATATTGATGGCGGCGGTGACGACACCGTTGACGGCAACAGCGACAGCGATGGCGATTACGGCATCTTCTTCCGCGTGGTTTCGGTCAATTCCGGCGCAAGTGATGTGAAACTCGACGCGGTGGATGTCCTGCCGAACGAAGAAATCACATTGCTCCAGAACAATTCCGGCCAGGTCCAGCCCGGTGGCTCCATCGATTATCCGCATACGCTGCAAAACGATGGCAACACGACAGAAGCCATCACACTGGCGGCAGCCAATGGCACGGCCGGCTGGTCTAACAACCTCCTGGCCGACACAACCGGCGACGGCACGGCCGATACGCCCTTCGCCTCCCTGACGACAGGCGACACGGTCTACTTTGTCGATGCGACGGGCAGCCTCGTGGCTGGCACACTGGGTGCGGGCAATACGCTGGAACTCGATCCGGGTGAGAGCCTGAACTTCGTGGTCCGCACGTTCGCGCCGACCAGTGCGCCCAACGGCCAGCTCGATATCCTGACCGTGACCGCATCCTATAATAGCGGCGGCACAGACGTGACCAATATCGATCGCTCTGAAGTGGTCGAGGCCCAGCTGCGCATGGTGAAGACCGCGTCGGTGAACGCCGACTGCGAAGATGGATCGGGCGGCGGCATCGCCACCATGGCGGACCTGGGCCCAGATGGCGCCTTCACCCAGACCGCGTCTTCGGCCGCACCGGGTGAGTGCATCGTCTGGCAGGTGGTCGCCACCAATGCCGGTGTCGACGCCATCACCGATGTCGACATTACCGACGCCGTACCGGCCTTCTCCAACTACACCGCAGGCACCTTGCGCATCTGCCAGGGCGATGCCGGGCAGGGCGCCGCTGCTGCCTGCACCTTCACCACCCTGTCGGACACGCTCAGCGACGATGAGGGCGAGGTTTCGGCCGGTGACATTCGCTTCACGCTCGGACAGGGCGGCGCGCCCGTCGTCACAGCCGGTGAAATCGCCTCGGGCGCCAGCGTCACGGTGCGCTTCGCCACTGAGGTGGAATAGGGCGCTCCGCGCCAAAGACCTTCCGGGCAGTCAAAACGGCTGCCCCGGTCGCCCCGATCCGGGGGCGACCCTAACCAACGGTTCTGGCAGCAGAAGCTGACACGATCCTGACCAAAGACAATCGCGTCCGACAAATGAGGCGCGGAGGATTGGGTGATGAGACACGGCTTCAAGGCCGTGGTGGCAGGGTTCGCAGCCCTCGTCGGTGCTTTCGGCATCGCGGCGGCGGCAACACCGGCTGGCACGGTTATACGCAACCAGGCGCAAGCCACCTATTTCGATCCCGCAAAGGATCGCAGCTACGAGGTCACCTCGTCGATCGCCACCGTCCAGGTGTCGCTGACGGCGAATTTCGAACTGCTGACCGAGACCCAGAGGTTGGCCAGCCCGATGGAGCTGGTCCAGCTGCCCCACCTGTTGCGCAACACCGGCAACCAGGCTGATCGCTACAGGCTTGAGACTTCCGCGCTGGATGGCATCGCCCTACCAGACTCCATCGCCATCATCCATGATCTCAACGAGAATGGCGTTGCTGATACCAATGAGCCGCGTCTTTCGCAGACTGACACCCTGCTGCCAGGCCAGGCGATTGCTATCGTCGTGACCGCGCGCGTGCCGGACACTGCGCTTCCTGCCGCCCAGTTCGCCCTTCGCCTCGATGCGGCGTCAGAGCTCGACCCGGACCTGGCTCGCAGCCGGACAGACACGATCGAAGTGCTGCCTGAGCGCCAGTTCTCGATCAGCAAGAATGCGTTTCCAGCCTGCGCCGTCCCCATCGGGGCCGGATCCATGATCAATTACGAACTGGATATGGTGAACCTGGACCAGCTCGCCCCCTTCGTGCGGGAGGTTTACATTGATGGCGCACTCCGCCGTGGGCTCCTGATCGAAGACACGGTTCCCGCCAATACCGAGCTTGTGCTCTCCGATGGCGAGGCGCCTTCCCCGGCAGGCTCGCTGCGTTTGGTGCAGGGCGCGCAGGACGGCGAGACCTGGCGCAGTTATGCGGGGGCTTCGGCGTCCCTGCGCCCCGTGGTCGTTGCCCACTTCGTCCCTGAAAGCCTTCTCACGCCGGGCCAGTCGGCAAGCTTCACCTTTGATGTCCGCGTCAATGATGACATCACGCCCGGGACCGTCATCACCAATCAGATCACCGCTGATATCGATGGCGATGGCAGCGTGGATGCGGTGTCCAATGAGACCTGTAACTCCGTGGCGCCCGGCGGCGCGGGAGCCAACCAGGCCCAGCTTCGATTCCTTGAGCCTTCCCAGCTCATCCGGCGCGCATCGCTTGGGCTTGCGCCACCGCCGACACAGTCCACCGATGCCAGCGGCGCAATCCCGGTCGCCCCGCGCCACCCGGTCGACACCGACTACCGCGACGCACCGGTCTACCGCCTGGATACGTTTCCCGGCTATGTCCTGTCCCGCGACGGGGTGTATCTTGAGGCGCGGTCCAACAGCCTGAACATTTCCGCGGCCATTTCCGATAACCAGTTCGACCAACGCTTTATCCGCGTCCAGGTAGAGTCCCGCGAGACGGGCGATACCGTGCTGGTGAATTTGCTCGAGACTGGGCCCAATACCGGTTTGTTCCGCGCCGAGGTGGCGTTCCGCCTGTCCGAGATCGATCGCGGACAGGGCCGTGCCTGCAGCCCCCAGGCGCAGGAAAACTGCGTCCTTCAATCCGTATCTGGAGACCGCCTGCGCGCTACAATCTATGATCCAGGCACCCAGGCCGTCTTGATCGACACCGCCGTGGTCGATCCGCTGGGGGTCGTGTTCGACTCCACAAGCATGGCGGCTGTGCCTGGCGCTGAAGTGACGATCCGCAACGGCGATGGATCTGTCGCCATCGACCCTGACACGGGCGCGCCGCATCCTGTTCAAGTAACCGACACGACGGGCACCTATGTCATCCCGCGCCTGGATGGCGAACTCTACTATGTCGATGTGACCCCCCCCGCCGACTATGCGTTTCCATCCGCTGTTTCAGAGACTGTGTTCGCCGGACGCCGCATTGTCGATGGGCGCTCCTATGGCCGCAATGGTTTCTCGGGACCGCTGGATGCGGGCCTTTTCACGGCAAGTTTCGAAAACGGACCGCCGGTTATCGACATCCCCCTCGATCCCGACCTGTCGCTTGGACAATTGTCCCTTGAGAAGGTGGCAGGCCGCGAAACGGTTCAGTTCGGCGATACCGTCGGGTACACGCTGGCGGTCCAGAACAACACCAATGCGGTCCTGCTCGATGCGAGCATCACCGATGCGCCCGCGCCGGGGCTCCGCCTGCTGGAAGATACGGTTCGCCTGGATGGCGTCGTGCTTGAGACCGTCCGCGGCCCTGGCCGTGCAGTCACCTTCCCCATTGGACGCCTTGAGATCGGCGAGACCAAATCGATCACCTATCGCATGCAGGTCGGCGCCGATGCGCGCAGCGGTGATGCTGTCAATGTGGCCCTTGCCGAGGCGGTCACCGGTGGCGGCGTTCCGGCGCGATCCTTCCGGGCCCGCGAATCCGTGACCGTCTCCGATCAGGGCCTGTTCTCCGATCGCGCCTATCTCATCGGCTCGGTCTGGGCCGATGCCGATGGCGACGGCCTGCGCGATGAAGACGAAATCGGCCTGCCCGGCGCGCGTATCTGGCTGGAAGACGGCACATGGGTCGAGACCGACGAACTTGGCCGCTTTTCGCTCTATGGCCTGAAGCCCGGCATGCGGGTGGCGCGGATTGATCCGGAAACGCTGGTCAGCGGCTTCCTGCCCGGCGAACACACGGCGCGCCAGGCGGGCGGCGGCAAGTCCCGCTTTGTCGACCTGATCGCCGGTGAATTGCACCGCGCGGACTTTCCTCTGGCCTGCATGGCAGATGAGCCCTGCGGCGTGGATTCCCGCTTCCAGCGGCTTGCCGCAGAGCGGGCAGCGCGTTTGTCGCCCGACGCCATGCTCGACCAGGCGCTCGCCTATGAAGGCCTGATTGGTGAGACGGTTAGCCGGGACCTGTCGCGCCTGCGCGAGCAACCTGGCCCTGACGGAGATATCTCGAGTGGACAGCTCAGCCTGTCCGGTACGTCTATCCTTCCCGGTAACCCAGCAACAACACAGGCCGACGCACCCGCAACGGCCCCGGCGCCTGAAGACGAGTTGGACCCGGAGATCCTCGCAAGCCGGCTTGGCCGCGTGGATATCTCGGTTGGGCAATGGTTGTGGCCGCTGCCCGATGCGGAAACCGGTGTGGCCTATTCCCGCGATGGCCGCTTCATGGCCGCGATCCGCCCAGGGATGGAGCCCCAACTCTTCGTCAATGGCGAGGAACAATCGCCTGAAACGCTTGGCGCGATCGTGGAGAACCGCGAAGTCGGCGCGCAGGTTGCCGCCTGGTACGGCATCGAGCTAGAGCCCGGAACGCACACCGTGGAAGTGCGCGCGCAGGACATGTTCGGAAACCTGCGCACCCTTGCGAGCACAGAAGTGACCCGTCCCGGCGCCGCCACCCAACTGGTGATCGATACAATTGGCCCAGAGACTGCCGCCGATGGCTTGAGCACGGCCCAGTTCGTTCTGCGGGCCCTGGATGGCAACGGCGCTCCGGCGCTAGGGCGCCACTTCATCACGGTGACGGCCGGCTTTGAGGGCCGCGATGAGCCCTTGTCCTTCCGGGGACAGGATGTTCAGCCCGCTGTGCCCGGTTTCCAGGTCCGCCTGGACGATGGCGCAGCCGTGCTTGGCCTCAGGGCGCCGGATCGCCCCGGCTCAGCCCGCATCGCAGCTAGCAATGATGGGGAGCTTTCCGCCGAGACGGTCTACGTTTTCGAGACTGTTGCCCGGGACCTGATGGCCATTGGAGTGGTCGATCTCACCGCCCAGGGCTTTGACCTGTCGGGTGATCTTGAACCGGCCGATAGTGAGGTCTTCCCCGAAAGCTTTGAAACCGATGGTCGCGTGGCATTCTTCCTGAAGGGCCGGGTGCGCGGCGATGTCCTGCTGACCGCGGCCTATGACAGTGAAGCCTCGCGCCGCGACGGCCTGTTCCGCGATATTGATCCCGAGGCCTATTATCCGATCTATGGAGACGCCAGCGAGCGCGGGTTCGAGGCCCAGTCGCGCTCGAATCTCTATGTCCGCCTCGATAAGGGCGTGCACTCGGCCATGTTTGGCGATTTCCGCACCGATGTTTTTGGCGGCGAAGCGCTGACACGAATTCGCCGGGCACTGACTGGGGTTAACCTCTTCACCGGCGGTGAGGACTGGGTGCTTCAGGGCTTTGCAGCAGAAGCGGACTCCACCTCGCGCACCGAACGCATCAGGGGCCGCGGCCTCGCGCTCGACATCGCTTTGCCGGGTGCTCCTTTGGTAGCCAACTCGGAAACGCTGACCATCGAGACGCGTTTCAAGGACACACCGGGTCTTGTCGCTTCGGAAACGCCCCTGGTGCGCTTTGCCGACTATATTCTGGATGATGAAACCGGCCAGCTCACGCTGAAGGCGCCCATCCCGAGTTTTGACGAGTTCGGCAATCCTGTCTTCCTTCGCGCGACCTACGAAACGCGTGGTGACGAAACCGGCGATCTTGTGGCGGGCCTTCGTTTTGAGCATGTCGACAATGGGCGCCGCGTCTTTGCCGGTTTCAATTTCGATGAAAGTGAAGCCGGGCTTGATGACCGCACATCAGCTTCCATTGGCGTGGAGCAAACCATCGCAGCAGGTGTGATTTATGCCGAGATTGGCGGCATGGATGTCCATGACGAGTTTGGCACCAATGAGTTCGACAATGCGGTCCGGCTAGGCGCAGATGTCGCGGTCGCTGGGGGTCAACTGACCGTGGAGGCGGCCCAGGCGGGTCTGGCCTATGACAATCCCGATGCTCCGATTCTGGCAGGACGGCGCGAAGCGCGCGCCGAGTATGCGGTCTTGCTGGACCAAGTTACCGGCGTCAGCCTCATGGCGAGCCACTCGCTCGACATCGAAACGGACAATGGCCGGTCCATCGTTGAAGGCCGGGTGGAGCGCCAGATTGGAGACTGGTCTTTGGCTGCTGGTCCTCGGCACGTTAGCCAGGACACGACCGATCAGATGAACGACTACACAGCCGGTGTGGTGCGCGTCGGGCGTGACGTCCGGATTGGCCAACGCTCCGGCAGCGCATTTGCAGAGTTGGAAAGCGCCTTCAGTGATGTGGGCACGCGGTTCACGCTCGGCGCCGATGCATTGGTTCACGACTCTACTCGGGTTTACGCTGCCCATCGCGTCATTGACGAGTTGCCGGAACAGACCTTCGTCAGCGGGCTGACTTCTTCCCAGAGCGATATCAGTCAGGGGCGTACACTGCTCGGCGTGGAAGCCGGGATTCTGCCTGCAACGGATGTCTATGGGGAATGGCGCCAGGGCGGCTCACTCGACAATGGCACAGGCGAGGCCGCCTATGGTATCCGAGCCCAGTGGGAACTTGCTGAGGGCGTATCGATTGCGCCGCAATTGGAGATCACCGAGGTGTTCGACGATGGCGCGAATGCGGCGGCCGTTCAGGATACCGCTGCAGTTTCGGTCGCCTTGGCAGATCGCCGGTCGAGCCGGTCCCGCCGTTCCTTGCGCGTGGAAGCACGCACCAGCGCCAATTCCACCTTCTATGCGATGCGGTCGGCCTGGGCGCAGCGGTTCACACCGGAATTGTCGGGCGCCATCAAACTGGACGGCGCTCGCGACAACATCTTCAACGCGCCTGACACAGAACGTATCCGCGCCACGATTGGGTTGGCGCGTCGCCCGGCCGATCACAAAGCAACCGACCTGTTCACGCTGTACCAATGGAACCGGGAACAGTCAGGTGGCCAGGATCGCGACGTTCATATCGTCTCGGCCCACGCGAACCGTCAATTCGGAACAGACTGGACTTTAGCCGGCCGTGCAGCCGCAAAATGGGAAGCAGGGCAGGCTTATGACGCCACGGCCCAACTCGCCTCGGTTCGGGTGATCCATGAGATCAATCGGTCCTGGGACGCTGAATTACGTGGCGCCCTGCGCACCGTAGGATGGGGCGATTCCGAAGAGACCAGCCTCGGCAGCGCGATTGCCTGGAAACCTCACGAGGACGTGCGTCTGGCGCTCGGCTACAACGCGATCGGGTTTCGCGACCGCGATCTCGATCCGGGACGATACTCAGCAAAGGGCGTGTTCACGCAGGTGTCCATCATGATCGACGAAACATGGTTCGGCTGGCTCAAACCGAGCGAATAATCCCCCGGAGATCTCCGCTATTCTCCGATGATGGTTGAGACGCTTGTGCGCATCACTGATGGACGCGGCCCGGGCTCAACTTAGCCGAGGGTCCTTCCTACGCAGGTGAGGGCTTGCTGTGCTGGAACTCAGCCGTTCGCAGTGGACGCCATCACCGGCTGGTCCCGGCGATTGCCGGCCGCCCAAGGCGCGTGGAACAGCTCCAACGGGCGCAAAGTAGAATATCACGGATCAGCGGACCTTTGACAGCAGGGCTATTCTCCTTGGTGAGGAAAAGGCGATCTGGCTGTCCTCCACGGTGACGGCCTCGCCTGAATAGTTGTCGATCAGCCGCTCGCCGTCCTGGAAGGTTTCACCCGTCGGGATCTTGGAGAACGCGTTAGTTTCATCGACCGCGACGAGGATCGCATCGCCGTCCATATCTCCAGCTCTGGTGCGCGAAAACACGAACGGCTCTCGTGAAATTTCGCGGTGAACACCATCGCCGACAGCGCGGTTTGCGCGCCGGAAGGCCAGCAATTTCTGCCAATGCTCCAGGATCCTCTGGGTGTCTTCGACGTTCAATTCATCCCAGTTCATGAACGATCTCAGCGTAGCGTCACCCGTGGTTCCCTCCACTTTCAGGCTACGATTGGTCTCGTCACCATAGTAAATCTGGATGGCGCCGGGTACGAGCACGAACTTGATGGCGTTCGTCCAGGCGTCTTCTCTTTCGGCATCGAGAGGCGACTGGTCGTCATGGGATGACATGTAGCTGATAAAGTCCACGCCATCGAACACGCCGTTCAATTCAGACGAGTAGAGTTCAAACAGCTCAGGCATGTCCATCCGGGCGTGGGTCGGGAAGCCCATATTGATCAATCCGTCGAAGCCATAATCGAAAAAATCGACCTGAATGTCTCCGAAATCGAAAAGTCGCGTTCCCGGGACAGCACGATCGAAACCAGCAATGCCGTAATTGTAGACTTCACCGAACATGTAGAAATCGTCGTCGTGGAAGGCTTTCTCAGGATTCTTGGCCTGCCATTCCTTCAGCGCAATGGCGGCCTCCTTTTTCACAAGCACCCAGACCTCGGGTTCGACATGCTTGGCCGTGTCGGCGCGAAAGGCGTCGACGCCATACTCCCTCACCCAATCGGTCAGCCATTTGACGATGTAATACTTCGGCGCCCGGGGGTATCCTGTCCGTTCGAAGAACGCGTCGAGCTCTGCCATTTCCTGTTCGTAGCGACCTTCCGCCTTCCATTTCGCCACTAATTGTGGGGGAAGCGATACCGGCACCTCAGACTCCGTCAGAATATCCTGTAGCGCCGGAACGATGACGCAGGTCGCGTTGCCGGCAAAGCTCTGCCAGTCGCAAGCCGGCGCGGAGCGCACCCAATCAGCTGGCCATTTCGGATGATCGCCGTCGATCTCGGGGCCTGCGTGGTTGATCACCACGTCGACGACAACGCGTATGTTGCGCTCATGGGCCAGTTCGACAAAACGAGCGAAGGTTTCTTCGTCGCCAAAAGCGGCATCCACGCTCGTCCAATCCTGAATCCAATAGCCGTGAAACGCATATGAACGACCAAATTCCTGAAACGGCATATGGACCTGTTCCAGAACCGGTGTTGTCCAAATTGCCGTCACCGAGAGATCATCGAAATACCCCGCCTCCAGTTTGTCGATGACACCCTGGAGATCGCCCCCGAGGAAAGACCGCAGTTTGTCTCCATCTGGCTGGCGTCCGTACGCTGAGTTTCTGTCCGGATCGCCATCGAAAAAGCGGTCCGTCATCAGGAAGTAGATGGTCGCGTTTCGCCAGGAATGAGGTTCCTCAGCAGCCGAACTTTTCGACCCGTGCTGACAAGCCGAAAGTATGAACACAGAAGCCAGTCCTGCCAGCAGAAACTTGATCATCCTCACCCCCTAAGCAAACCCAAAAAAAACCGCATACGGCTGCAATGGAATCCACTGAATAACGCAGCTTCAAACGCCAGCATGACTTTTGAGGGCACGCTTGCAATGAAAATCTCTGCAAATCTGTAGGTGATGCTGTTCCCGACCCTACGCAATCTGGCAAATTCGTCTCAGCCTGGGCGGCAGCCCGAATAGTTATCGTACCAAAGCTAGAAGATGGACCATGTGTGCTTTTCCCAAAAGGGGAGATCATCCAGCCACCTCTCGGTGCGAACTGTCAGCTTCCGGCGAGTTTCCGCCGCTCAAATAGATCGCCTTTATCCCTCGTCGGGGAAGGCGGCTGGGCGTAGGTTTGCGACGCGGCGCTTGTCGGTCTGGTCGAAGTTGTTGCCCATGGCCGAGCCGGAGATTTCCAGATCGAACCGGTTGAACCGGCTGTTGCCGCTGTCATGGGGCACACAGTCGACGAACAGGGCAAAGGTCTCGATCTTCGCCAGGAAGTGCGGTTTGATCGGTTCTGGCAGGTGGAGCTGGTAGCTCTTCACGGTCACCGTGCCTGCATCGACGACCATCGTGGCGGTGAGCTTTTCAAAGAGTTTGCGCTCCGAGCCATCCGCGCCAGGCTCGGGCTTGGGTGTGAAGGCGTAGGTCACGCTGCCATCACCTTCTGATACCCGCTCGGCGTCATCGGGAACGGCCTC
>JBCBGD010000047.1:0-8304 GCA_038527085.1 Pseudomonadota bacterium
TTCGCGATTTCCGGGCGCTGGCAAAGCGGCGGCTGCCGGGGCCGATCTTCAATTATATCGATGGCGGGGCCGATGATGAAGTGACGCTCGCCAAGAATACCGCCTCGATGGAGGCCTGTGACCTGGTGCCGAATGTGCTGCGCGGGGTGGCGGACGTGGACATGTCGGTGACCATGATGGGCCAGCGCCTCGCCTTGCCGGTCTATTGCTCACCGACCGCGCTGCAGCAGCTGTTCCACCACCAGGGCGAGCTGGCGGTGGGCCGGGCGGCGGCGAAGGCGGGCACGCTGTTTGGCGTGTCATCGCTCGGCACCACTGCGGTCGAGACGCTGCGCGCCGAATGCGATACGCCTCAGGCCTATCAGTTCTACTTCCACCGCGACCGGGGCCTGAACACCGCCATGCTGCAGCGCGCCAAGGACGCGGGCGTTGAGGTGATGATGCTGACGGTGGATGCCATCACAGGCGGCAACCGCGAGCGCGACCTGCGCACGGGCTTTTCCATCCCGATGAAGCTGACCGTTCCGGCCATGGTGGAGTTTGCGCGCAAGCCCGCCTGGGCGCTGAACTATCTCCGCCACGGGCCGTTCCGCCTGCCGCAACTGGACGCCCATGTGGAGATGGATGGCGGGGCCATGTCGATCGGGCAATACTTCACCGAGATGCTTGACCCGGCCATGGACTGGGACGATGTCGCCGCCATGGTGGGCGAATGGAATGGCCAGTTCTGCCTGAAAGGGGTCATGTCCGTGGCCGATGCGCGCCGCGCCGTGGAGATCGGCTGTACCGGGATCATCCTGTCCAACCATGGCGGGCGCCAGCTTGACGGCTCGCGCACGGCGTTCGACCAATTGGAAGAGATCGTTGATGCGGTGGGCGGCGAGATCGATGTGATGATGGATGGCGGGGTGCAGCGCGGCACCCACGTTCTGAAGGCGCTGAGCCTTGGCGCGACGGCAGTGGGCGTGGGGCGCTATTACCTCTTCCCGCTGGCCGCAGCAGGGCAGGCCGGCGTGGAGCGCGCCCTCTCGCTGATGGCCGACGAGATCCGCCGGGGCATGCAGCTGATGGGCGTGCGCTCTGTAGCTGAACTCAGCCGGGACAATCTGCGCTGGAGCCGAGTCTAGGCGACCGCTCTCAACGCCGGGCGGTCTGCGAGATATTCGGCCAGCTGGTCATAGCCGCCGATATAGCGCCCTTCGATCCAAATCTGCGGCGTGGTGATCGGCGTTTTCGGTCCGACAATCGGCTTCACGCGGGCGAGCATTTCATACATCGCACCGGGATTGGCGACCACGTCGTGGTAGGTGTAGCGCAGGCCTGCAGCGTCCGCAGCGGCTTTCGCCTTGGTGCAGTACCCGCAATTCTCCTTGCCGAAGATGTGGGTGCCCTGGATCGGGAAGTGCTGGACGTGCTCTTCCATGATCGCCTGGGCGAGCTGGCCGCGATTGATCGCAACGCCCTGGGAGACGACCTTGCCGTTGAGCAACACCGCCGGGGCATGGCGCGCGCCCTTGAGGGTGGCCTCCATCAGGTGGCTGAGCCAGTCCTTGATCTCGAGTTCGACCTCCGCATTGGCGCATTCCTTGGCCAGCACGTCCTTCAGAATATCCGTGGTCAGGGTGCACTCCCCGCACGGGATCTTCACCTTGAACGGGCCCCACTGGCCGCCCCAGCGATAGACCAGCAGCTTGGCCGGCTTCAGGTCATAGCATTTCGGCGCTTTCACGGCTTTGCCCATGTCAGGCTCCAATCGGTGTCGGTTGCGATGGATCCGATATGCGGGGGACGCGCCGGGCCTACAATTCACGAGGCAATGGCGCGGGCGCACATGCGCGTCAGGTGTGCGTGATCAGGGCTGTGGAGAGAATGCGTTGAGCAGCCAGGCATACTGCTTGGCCAGGGCATCGCGCTGGTCTTCTGTGTAGAAGCCGCAGGAATGGCCGGCGTCGGCATCGGCATGGATCACGATCCGGTCGCCAAAGCCCCTGTCCGAGAGGACCGCCGCCAGGCGCGCGGACATCCAGTGCGGCACCCGGGAATCCTGGAAGCCGACACAGAGGAAAAGGTTGGGCGCGGTCTCGATCGTGCGGGCAAGCTCGACGCTGTCGGCATCCTTGATAAACGCGGCTTGCTCGGGCTCGCGCGGGTCACCGAACTCGTCGATCTGCGTGGCGCCGTTTGGCCCGTCCAGACTGCGCAGCGGATTGACCACGCCGAATTCGATGATGGCCGCGCCGAAGAGGTCAGGCCGCTTGAGGGCAACTGGGCCTGCGATCAGCCCGCCTGCACTTCCGCCCAGCGCGGCGATCTTTCCGGGCTCGGCCAAACCTTTAGCCACCAGGTATTCCGCGCAGGCGATCATGTCCTGGTGGGCGCGGGCCTTGTTGGGGCCAGACCCGCCAGCATGCCAGTTGGGGCCGTAATAGCTCGAACCGCGCACGTGGCATTCGGCATGAACCCCGCCCAGGCCGACCCAGGCGAGCGCGGACGGATCCCAGCCTGCCATGGTCGTCTCGCCATAGCTGCCATAGACGTGGATGATTGTCGGCGCAGGGGCGTTCTGGTCAGGTGGGGCGAGCCAGGAGAGCGGCACATCCGTTCCGTCAAACGAGCTGGCGAAGCCCTTCGCGCGGGCCGCCTCATCCTGCTTTCCCGGCCCATTCGCCTGTGTCACGCCGGCGACCTGGACCTGGTAAGCCGGGCCTGTGGCGTCCAGTCGGACAAGCTGCCAAGGCTGGCTCGGCGAGGAAAGGTCGAAGGTCACCGATGTGTCATTGCCTTGCACCGGGAAGAAGGAGTCGAAATCGATCTCGCCTTCGAAGGGCAGCTCCACCTCGCGCAGGCGGGGCAGGGTGTCCGACAGGCGGTAGAGCACATGGTGGTCGCCCTTGCGTGCGGCGACATAGGCCACGTCCCCGAGGGAGATGGTGAACAGGTAGCTGATTTCGGCAGCGCCGCGGGCAATCTGCTCGACTGAGCCGCCAGAGGTGGACTGGGTGAAGATGGCCGAATGGCCAAGCGCGTCCGTGGCGGTGATGACGAAGCGGTCCCGCCAGACCTCCACGTCGGAGACGAGCATTTCGGGCGCCACTTCGCGCCAAGCCGGGCGGCCTGCGATCACGCCATCGAGGTCTGCCACGTAGGTGTCGATGAAGTTGCCGCGCCAGAGATAGCCCATCGCTACGTCGCCCGCGGCAGGCACCCACATGCCGAACCAGTCGCCATAGTCCGCACTGACGCCTGCCGCGCGCCGGCCGAAAATGCTTGCGCCGGTCTCACCTGTGGAGACGTTGAACAGGGTCCAGCTGGCGTCATCGCTGGGGTCGCCCGAGACGAGGTCCATCGTCGCGGTCTTGCGGAACGCCCCCTGTGTGTCGCTCAGCCAGGTAAAGCCCGTATCGCCTCCCACGACGACAGGCCCCGCGCGATGCGGCGAGACCTCGCCCGTGGCGATGTCGACGAACAGGACGTCTGCGATCTCGGTGCCGCCATTGCCGACAGTGACCGCGAGCGTTTTGCCCGACGGCGAGAAGGAAAAGCCCTCCAGCGTCGGCGCGGGATGATCTGTGTGAGCGAGGGGGTCAAACAGCGGCGCGTCCGGCTGGCTGGCGAGGAAGAGGCGCCCGTAGCTCATATAGAGCGCGTCCTGTTCCAGCAGCGTCACATAGGCGTAGTCAGGGCCCATCTCGTAGTAGCGCTCGACAAGGGCGCGGGCGGGCCAGAAGGCAGGCATGCGCCGCAGGGGCCCGTCCTGGGCGTAAGTGAGGCGCAGCATCTGCTTGTTCAGTTGCTTACGGAACTCAGGCTTGACCATCCACTCATGGGGATCGCCCGTGGTGTCAGCTCCCGCAGGCGCGGTGAACGACACGGCCGGCAACTGTTTGCCAGGCGGCAGACCCTGGGCAGAGGCAATACCAATCGCGGCGAGCGCGAGGCCGATAAGCACAACAAGGTTAATCCGAACGATCATAGCCGCAATGTCGTGGGGCTCGTTTAGGGTGTCAATCTTGGAAGAGGAGGGGGCGTGGGCCGTGTGTGACGTGTCGGCCGCTTTCGGTTCCAAAGCATACGAAACGTGGCATTGGGCAAGAAGCCAAGAACCGCCGATCATTGCTGGTCCGCTAATCGCTCTAGGTGGCTGCTAAGGGCGCAGAAATAGTCAGTGGTTCAGCGGTCGAATTTGCCCAAAAACTTGACGTCGAGATGCCTCTGCCAAGTGAAACTCTCTCGTAATGATGGATTCGGCGATGCGCAGTTTGTAACGTTGGTCGAATACCAATCAGCCAGGCAAACTCCGCCCAGCCCCTCACCCCTCGCGGCTGGAGAAGGAGAGGAACTCGCCTTCGACATCGACGGAGCTGTCCTTGCCGACCTTTGGCCAGCAGGTCTCTAGCCAGGTGTCGGCATAGGTGCGGCCTGTGTCGCGCAGCTGTTTCAGGAAGCTCCACCGCGTGTCGTACTTGCTCTCCAGCGACAGGTCGCAGAGCGCCTGGCCGCCGCGGATCGAGTGCAGGTTGATGCGCCGATATTCCTTGCGCATGCGGTCGGCGAGCCAGTTCTCATCCAGCAGCTTGCGCACAAAGCTGATCGCGCGCAGCTCGCTGATCAGGGCTGAGTTGAAGCTGATCTCGTTCAGCCTGTCCTGGATCGCGCCAGCCGACTTCGGTGTGCCCTCGCGCACCAGCGGGTTGAGCAGCACCAGAAGGATGTCGCCCGGCGCCTTGGAATAGATCAGAGGAAACAGGGCCGGATTGCCCATATAGCCGCCGTCCCAGTACGGCACGCCGTCAATCTCCACCGCCTTGAAGGTCTGCGGCAGGCAGGCCGAGGCGAGCGCGGCGTCCAAGGTGATGTCCTTGCCTGTGAAGATCTTGACCCGGCCGGTTTCCACATTGGTCGCCGCAATGTGCAGGTCGATCTTGCAGGCGGCGACCGCCTCGAAATTGATCGATTTGTCGAGCGCGTCGCGCAACGGATTGTAGTCGAACGGGTTGAGGTCGTAGGGGCTGGCAAAGTTCGACAATACGGTGGCGAAGCTGAACGGCGTCCAGCTTGTGAACGGGTTCATCGCCTCCATGCCAGTTGGCGGTGAGGCGACCGCCAGCGTGGCGGAGCGGCGCGAGACCTCCCGCCAGAAGAATTTCAATGCTGCGCGCGCGCCATCGGTGCCGTTCTCGGCCATGCCGGACGCCATGGCGAGCGCATTCATGGCGCCAGCGGAAGTCGCCGTGATCGCTTTGACATCGACAAGGCCGCATTCCAGCAGGCGGTCCAGAACGCCCCAGGTGAATGCGCCATGGGCGCCGCCTCCCTGGAGCGCGAGGCTGATCGGTTTGGGTTTGGCCATTCTGTCCATTCTGCAGCGGGCGTGCCAATCCCAGCTCTTCGCACCCGCAGCATATAACCCAGTTCAACGCATGATCAAAATCATGACCACAGCTTGGCCCAAGACCCCGCCTAGTGCCTTGAATGGCCAGTCTAGAGTTTGGCCCCGACTGCCTCTTCAGGTTTTCGCGCGACGATGAACGCGACGCTGCCTTTGCTCATGCGGCGATGGTCTTCTACGACAAAGCCTGCCTCTGTGATGGCAGCGGCGAGGTCTTCATGTCTCAATCGGTCGACCACTTTCGGGGCCTTGCCGACCAGTTTCATCGCGCCGATCAACATCGGGAAGAGGAATGACATGTTGCCGAGGCAGATGGTCGACGAGATAAAGCTGCCGCCCGGTTTCAGCGTCTCGCGGATCCTGGCAAGTGCGGCGGGCCGGTCCGGCAAGAGGTGCAGGATGCTCATGGCCAGAACGGCGTCATAGTGGTCAGCTGGCCAGGCCGCGGTGGCGATGTCCTCCTCCGAGAATAAGACATTGGTGATACCCTGCGCGCTCGCTTTTTCGCGCGCAATCTCGAGCATCCTGGGTGAGATGTCCGTGGCCTGATATGTTTCGACATGCGGGGCATGGTGGAGCGCCGTCGTGCCGGTGCCGCAGGCGATTTCCAGGACGTGCGCATTGGGCGGGAAGAGGTCCTGCGTGATCTTGAGCTTTTCCTCATAGGCGCGCTCGTCCCTGATCTTCGATTTGGCATAGCCTTCGGCGATGTTGTTCCAGAATGTTGCAGAGTCAGGCACAGCGTTCTCCCGTCGGTTCAGGCCGTAGACGTAGGGAGAGATTTATTGATATTCAATATGGGGCTGAAAGGGAGGGGCGCTGTCCTCACCTTTGTATCGCGGCGATGTCCGGGATTCAGGCGACAGGCGCGTCGACCTCTCCGCGGCGCAACCGGTCAAGGTCTTCAGGCTCGCCGACAATTCCCAGCAGGTCGCCGTCGCGCAGGACCTGTTTGGGGCTGGCCAGGAGTGTCTTGCCATCGCGCTTCAACGTGATGATCAGGCAGGACTCGGGCAGGTCCACATCCCTGATCTTCTGGCCGATCTGGTCGGCAAGAGACGGCAGATCCTTCGCCGGTGCGAAGATGAAGTGATCATCGCGCATCAGGATTTCGCTCATCTCCGTGGCGTCGCTGGCCGCCCTCCAGCGCTCAAGGAACCCGTCCTCCTGAACCAGTTCGGCGAGTTGACCCACGAGCCTCAACTCAAGGCCCGCCGGCTCAGGCGGGGTGAGCAGGAACATGACCGAATGCACGTCCTCGGCCGCCGACAGCTCCAGGGCCGCCGCCCCGCAAAAGCGGAACACAAACAGGACAGGGCGACCGAGCGTCTCGAAAATCGTGAAGCTGATGGACACGTCATCACCCAGGCGCTGGAACACGATATCGCGCGCCTCGAAGTGTTCGCGGATGGCGGCGCTGTCGAGATCTTCGCGCTGGTCTGCCCGCTCAACCATCATTTCGACGAGTTCGTCGAGCCCGAACGTGCCTTCGTGCAGATCGAACATGGCCGCGCCCGCCACGGTGCTCTCGTAAGAGATGTTGCTCTCCTCGGTGCGCTCGCGGACGATGCCCATCAGCTCGCGCTCGATGCCTTCATAGCGCTGGCGGCCGACCCGCTCTGCCACGTGGAAGATCGCGCCCCGTCGGCGCACCTCTCCGCGAGCATAGAATTCGTACCAGAAGAAGCAGCCCAGGGTGAGCACGCCGGTAAAGGCGAGTGCCAGGAGCCCCATCTGCAGGATCAGCCAGAATGCCACCACGATGCCGAGCGCCGGAACCCATGGATAAAGCGGCGCGGCAAAGCCAGGCTTGTAGGTGTCAATCTGGGCCTCGCGCATGATAATGACGGCCACGCAGACCATGCCGAACAGAAGCAGCTGGAACGCGCTCGCCAGCTTGGCCACCGACTCCACGTCAAAGGCGACCAGAACGGCGATCATGGCCAGCACCGTGGCGAGAATGGAAATCGAGGGCGTGCCGAAGCGGCCCACCGTGGCCAGCACATCGGGCAACAGGCCGTCCTTCGCCATCGCAAAGGGATAGCGCGAGGCTGACATGATGCCTGCGTTTCCTGTGGAGGCAAAGGCCGCCACAGCGGACACGACGATGAGGATCACGCCGAAATCATAGGGCATCCAGCTGAGGAACTGCTCGCCTGCATCGGCGACAGGTGTGAGGCTTTCGAACAGTTCCTGAGGCGGCAGCACCGTCACCAGAACAAGGGTCGCAAGCGCATAGATCACCGTGGCGGTGATCAGGGCGAGCGTCATGCCCAGCGGGATATTCCGGTCCGGAGATTCCACCTCGCCCGCCACGCTGGCCACTTTGGTCAGGCCCGCATAGGACACGAAAACCAGCCCGATCGTGGCGATGAAACCTGCGAACCCGTCCGAGAAATATGGCCCATAGGCCTGGTCCGGCCGGACCACCCGTTCAGGGCCAACATAGACAAGGCCCAGCACCACAAACGCCGTCAGGATGACCACAAGAACGGTGACGAGGACGCGCTGGAGATTGGTCGTCTCCTTCGCCCCGATCCAATTCACAGCCCCAAACAGGATCGTCAGAATCACCGCCGTCACGGTAAACGGCAGGTCGATGTAGAGCGCCAGGTACGCGCCCATGCCGACCAGCGCGAATGCGCTCTTGAACACCACGGCGACCCAGGAGCCGAGCCCGCCAATCGTGCCGACCATGGGCCCAAGGCTGCGGTCGAGGAAGAAATAGGTGCCGCCCGCCTTCGGCATCGCCGTGGACAGTTCCGCCATGCAGAACATGGCCGGGAGGATGAGAAGGCCGGCGCAGATGTAAGCGAGCCAGACAGAGTTGCCGGTACTGGCTGCAGCAATGCCAGGCAAAAGGAACAGCCCCGAGGAGAACATCGCGCCCGTCGCCATGGCGTAGACGTCAAAAA
>JBCBGD010000047.1:8401-13773 GCA_038527085.1 Pseudomonadota bacterium
GAGCTTCAGAGACTTTTCGAGCTTTTCGGACTGCGCCGCCTCAGCGTCTTGCACGGATGATGTCATTTTCAGGGTTCCAGAAGTGAGTCGGCGGCTTGCGGCCGTAACTAGGCTAAACGCCCGACAATCAAAATGGTGCCGTGAACACTGCCTTTATCTGGCAAAGCACCGGGTGCTGCCGCGCCGGCGCATATGACCTGGATCAAATGGGACCGATCCAGCTTGGGCCAAACTCATACCAATACAGGTAGAAAAGTGGACTGGGCCGGGCCATGACCATCAATAATAAGCGCAGCAGAAACAACACTGTAAGGGCGGCACTTCTGTTGAGCAGCCTGTCCTTGGGATTCTTGGCAGGCTGCGCAACCCTTCCCGAAGCAAGCCCTGAATCACTGGCGTCATGGGCGGGGCTGAACGACTGTTTCGACAGGGGCGTCACCGTGACCCCCGCCCGCGCCAGCGCCGCGGCGACCACCTGCGCGGGCCCGGAAGCCGCTGGCAACGCATCGGAGACAGGCGTTCGCCGCGCCACGGCGGCCTTCCACGCAGCAAGCGCCTACAACCAGCTTGCCAACGAGGCCGCCCCGAATACGGCTTGCTCAAGCGCAGGCGACTGCCACCAGCGCGCCGCCAGCCTGGTCAGCCAGTCCCGCAACCACCAGAGCGACGCTCAGGTCACCGCCGCTCTTTCCGATCCATCAGGCGAGGCCGACGTCTTCTTCGTGCTGCGCCGCAAGGTTGAGGACGCACGCGCCATGGAGGGGCTCGCCGACGCTGCCTATTCTGGCGCAATCTGTGGTGAGCCCAGCGCCTGCCTCGCGCGCGCCGCTGCCGAGCTGGAAGGCCTCGACTTCACCACCATGCTGAAAGATGAGGAGAGCGGCCAGGCTGCGCTCGCCTGCGATATCCTCGAGCTGAGAGCCGGTGTTTACGCGCGCCTCGGCAGCGCGCTGGATCCGCGCGCGCTGGAAGATTTGCGCCGGCTCGCTGCCGAATGTCCCCTCCAGCAGCCAGAGGCCGAAGCGAAGCTTGCGGAGATTGCCTTCGAGCGGGCCGAGCGCGAGCGGCTTCTCGTCCTGGCGGCAAGGCCCGGAAGCGCCGGGTCCACCAATATCGTCCAGTCTGGGTTCGACGCGGTCTCCAACTACCGCCAGGCGATCTCGGCGGGTCGCTTTGAGCTGCCTTCACACCGCGGGATCGGGTCGATTTACCTCGCCCTGGCCGATCTCGACCCGGAGAACGCGCGAAGCCATCTGCGCCAGGCCGCGAGCGCCTTCGATGCCGCGTCTACGCTTTCGGGCCAGACCGATCAGTCCAGCGCCGCGGCAATGGACCTGGAAAAGCTCGGCCAGAGCTGGATCAAACGCGCCGAGCTTGACCCCGAGGCCGCCACCAACAACCGCACTGACTTTGAGAACGCGGCGCGCGCCTTCGCTGGCGCAATCGCACTTGTTCCCTCGCCCGTGCGCCATCACCACCTTGCCCGGGCGCACTTGGCCCTCGGAAATCTGACGGCGGCACGCCAAAGCTATGAGAGCGCGATACCGGGATTGACCGGCCAGGACCGGCTGGAGGCGCGTCAATCGCTGGCATCGGTGCTGGACAGGCTCGGCGATCCTGCAGGGGCATTGCAGGTGTTGGAAGCTGCAGCTGCCCAAGGCCCCTTCAGCGCGCCGGTCAATTACGAGATTGGCCGCCGCCGCTTCGCCGCCGGGGACTTTGGTGGGGCGCAAACGGCCCTGCGGCCTGCGATCAACGTCCTCACGGGACAGGACAAGGCCGAAGCGGGTTATATGCTGAGCGTCTCCGAAACCGTGCTGCGCACAGCGGGCTGGCAAGACCGCGCCGTGTCCTTTGCCGACATCGCCACACAGGCCGGCACCGCGCTTTGGAAGTACTCGCGACAAGCCTGTCTCGCCACCATCCTGAAAGGCGGGGACGGGGTGAAGTCAGGCACGAACGGGGAGCGCTGTCTCGACGTCGCCACGCCAGAAGCCCAACTCCTGCGCGGCATGTATGCGCTCAAGCATGCGCAGCTCCTTGATGTCAGTGCCTACAACATGCAGTCCCAGGCGCGCTGGCGCGGCGTGCTGCGGGAGGCTGAATATGCCTTCCAGAGGGGTCAGCAACTGCTCGCCGCCTCGCCCAGTCATGAGCGGCGCAGCCGGTTTGATGACCTCGCCAGCACCGTCGAGATGGCCGACGCGCTGAGCCGGGGCATGACCGTGGTCAGCCGATGCCGGCGCGAGACTACCATCGAGCCCGGCTCCCAGCAGTGGAGCGACCTTGAAGCCTTCTTTGGACACTACGGAGTGCTGAGGTGTTCGCCGTGACAACTCCGCCCGCCAAACACGCGCCGAGCGAAAGATAGAAAAGGAAACTGGCGACATGACCCAGCCAACCGTCCCAGACACAAACGACAGAAGCCAGCAGGTCTTCAAGCCCGTCCCGACCCATGAGGACATGCATGCGCTTGAGCATCGTGTGCGGCAGGTTCAAGGCGGGCGCGCCCGTCTCCTGGTGATGACGATCTTTCTCGCAGGCATCGTGCTCGCCGCCGCGATCGCGCTGGCCCTGATGTACACCCATACAAACACGCAACTCACTGAGGCTCAGACCGCAGCGGAGGCGCAGGCCGATCTCCTGCGCCGCAAAGACCGCCAGATCGCCGCGCTTGGGGCCACGATTGATGAGAAGCAGGCGGTGATCGAAAGCTATGCCGACTTCCAGAGCGTGGCCGCACTGCAGCAGCAGATCACGGCTCTGGAAGGCGAGATCGCGGCGCTGCTGGCCCAGCCGAGCCGCGCTAACGCGCCCGGCAGGCTAAAAGAGCTGCCAGAAGATGTGGAATGGCTCGATGATGTGGTCTCATCGCTGCGCGAGCAGCGCGATGCCCTGCAGAAGCTCAAGGCCGACGTGGCAGCCTGGCCCCCTGCGCTTCAAAATCCGCGGCCAGACTGAGCTTCATAGACACACCATTCACGCTGACAGGAGACCCCAGTCATGGAAGACGAAACACGGGAACCAGCCCCCCTTTTCAAGCCGCTCACCGCGGAGCAAAAGCCCGCCTTCAGCCTCAAGACGCTCGTTTCGGAGTTCCCCGATCACCAGAGCGACTGGACCATTCCGGAAGCCTTTCTCTGCCTGATCCTGTCGGCGGCCTTTGCCGATGGTGAAGTCTCGGCTGAAGAGCAGGAGGAAATCCGCGCGATCGCCCATCGCTCGCGCACATTGAAAAGCATGGACGCGAACGAACTGGCAGAGGCCAACAGGATCGTCCTTCAGCGCAGGAAGGACCGGCCTGACTGGCTGGGAGAGGCGTGTGAGGCACTGCCACGGGAGATGCACCTGTCAGTGTTCGCCCACTGCCTCGACATCACGCTCGCGGACGGGGCACTGGTGCCGGCCGAAGCGGCGTTTCTTGAGCAGCTGGTCTCTGTTCTTGGCATTCTGCCGGGCGATGCGGAGCTGATCACGAAGGTGCTCTCGATGAAGAACCGCTACTGAGCCGGAGCAGTCAGGCCCTTCAGGCGGCTCTTCAGATCAGGTCAGTTTCGACAGCCCCTCCCAGAGCGACCTGATGGCGTGGCGGATGGCCAGGCGACCCGCCTCGTCTGCGCCAAATCCATCGATCACTGCGCGGTCATAGGCCCCGCTCATCATGGAGGTGAGCGCCGCGGCCGGAATATCGCGCGGCAGACGCCCGGCCGCCTGGGCCTCTTCGATCCCAATGAGCAAGGTGTTCGTTGTGGTATCTGTGTCGACGGCGTGGAGCATTCCGCTGCCCAGCACGGCAGGCCCGTCAATGAAGAGCAGCTTCTGGGAGACGGGGTCGGAGGCCGCCGTAATGAAGTTCTCGCCGCCCTCGATCAGCTTTTCCAGAGGGTCGCTCGCCTCGGTCGCCGCATCGTCGATGGCCTCTGCCAGGCGGGCAAACTCGGCCTCCACCACAGCGGCGAACAGGTCCGCCTTGTCCTTGAAGTGGTGGTAAAGCGCCCCGCGCGAGACGCCCGCGGCCTCCGCGATCATGGGCGTGCTGGTGGCGGCAAAGCCGTGCTGGCCGAACAGCCGCCGGCCAACCTTGATGAGGGTGGCGCGCGATGCGCTTGAGCGCTCTTCATTCGTCCTTGACATTTCACATACATACAGTTTGTATGTTTCTAGTCAAGGAGGACGCGATGACAAAATTCACTGGCGGATGCCACTGCGGCGAGGTCCGCTACGAGATTGAAGGCGAGCCCCACTTTTCAGCCGTGTGCCACTGTCCGTCCTGCCGCAAATCGGCCGGTGCGCCTCTGGTCGGCTGGGCGATGTTCGATGCCAGCGGTGTCAGCTGCGACCGCTCCAAAACGACTGTTTTCGGATCCTCAGAGGGCGTCAGGCGCTCCTTCTGCGGACGCTGCGGCACAACCCTTTACTATGAGGCCGATTTCATCCCCGGCCTGATCGACATCACGACGGAGAGCTTTGACGATCCGAGCGCCGTCCTGCCCACCGCGCAGATCTGGACGCGCCACGAGACAGACTGCGTCCGGCAGCTGCCCGAAATGCACCGTTTCGAAGAGCTTCCTCCGCAGGACTAGTCCCGGCGGGACCAATCGGCCCGCGGCCTGTTGATTTCCGCGGCGGCACGGGGGCACTGTGGCGGCAAAACACACACAGCGGAGGACCCAATGGCCTATGCGCCTTTCGATTTGACCGGAAAAACTGTCCTTGTGACCGGTGGCAACCGCGGCATCGGACTCGGCATGGCCGAAGCCATGGCCGCCTCGAATGCCAACCTCGCCATCTGGGGGCGCAAGGCGGACGCCAACGCCGAAGCGGTGAAGAAGCTCGAAAAGCTCGGCACCGGCGAGGCGCGCGCCTGGGAGGTCGACGTGGCCGACGAGCAGGCCGTGATCGACGCCACCGCAGACGTGGTCTCGTCCATGGGCCGCATCGACAGCTGCTTCGCCAATGCGGGCGTGGGCTTCGGCGCGCCGAGCTTCACCGAAATGACCACCGAGATCTGGCGCAAGAACATGGCGGTCAACCTGGACGGCGCGTTCTGGACCCTGCGCGAAAGCGTGAAACACATGGTCGAGCGCGCGAAGAATGGCGATCCCGGCGGCTCGGTTGTCGGCGTGGCCTCGCTGGCAGGCGTTGAGGGCGCGGCCCGCAACCAGGCCTATGCGGCGACCAAGGGCGGGCTGCCCGCCATGATCCGCGGCATCGCTGTCGAGCATGGCCGCTATGGCATCCGCGCCAATTCCATCCTGCCGGGCTGGATCGCGACCGACATGACCTCGATGGCCCAGGACTCAGACGTGTTCACCACGAAGGTCATCTCCCGCGTGCCGATCCGGCGCTGGGGCGAGCCCGAAGACTTCGGC
>JBCBGD010000048.1:0-13549 GCA_038527085.1 Pseudomonadota bacterium
CTCGACACCACGTCCCATGTCGATGCCAAGTTCGACGCTTCGATCCCGGGCGTGACCGGCGGATTGTCCGACTGGGGCACGTCCTGGCCGCGGTGCCCTGATCCCTATACCGGCCCAACCAGCAATCTGACCGAGCTAAGCAACGCCGTGAACAGCGCGCAGGCGAGCGGCACGGGCCGTTTCGACCTCGCATTGGCCTGGGGCTGGCGTTTGGTGTCGGAAGAGTGGCAGGGTGAATTTGGGCCCACCGGTTTCCCCGGCGCGGCGGGCGATAGCGACAAGATGATCACCATCGTCACAGACAGCCACACAGTGGCCTGGGATTGGGAAGCTGGCGGCAGCGGAGGCAGCCGGCCGGGTGGATATGCCCACAATACGGTGCCGGACTTCGGTTTCGAGCAAATCGAGGCTCTCTGCGAGCGCATCAAGGACGACGATGTCGAGATCGCTGTGCTGCTGACCAACAGCTATGAGCGTGCGAAGACGCCTTGGGAAAACTGTGCATCGGCAAACCTCTTCTTCGAGGTTGATACAATCGCAGACTTCCGCGTGGCCATGGCCGCGATCGCCAACCGCTACGTGGATGTGCGCCTGAAATCATAGGCCCAAATCAGGCGGCGCGCGTCTGAGTTCGAAAATCAAACCCAAATGCGTCACTTACGACCTCAGGATATGTTGCGGGGCAATAACAGGCTGCTATAACGCCCTCACTCTCCGGCGAGGCGACCGTGAGTCGCACCGCCCAGGCCCAAAGAGCGTGAGGCATCTCCATGAACATCCACGAATACCAGGCCAAGGCCCTTCTGAAATCCTTCGGAGCGCCTGTGGCCAACGGCGCGCCTGTCCTGTCGATGGACGATATTGAAAGCGCGGTGGACAGCCTGCCCGGCCCGCTCTGGGTCGTCAAAAGCCAGATCCACGCCGGTGGGCGGGGCAAGGGCAAGTTTGTTGAGCCCGACGCGGGCGAGAAAGGCGGCGTGCGCCTGGCCTTCTCCCGCGACGAAGCCGTTGCCCACGCCAAGCAGATGTTCGGCAAGACCCTCGTCACCGCCCAGACCGGCGATGATGGTAAGCAGGTCAATCGCCTCTACATCGAAGACGGCGCCGATATCGAGAGCGAACTTTACCTCTCAATGCTGGTGAACCGCTCCACCGGCTCAGTCGCATTCGTCGCTTCCACCGAGGGCGGGATGGACATTGAGCAGGTCGCCCACGACACGCCAGACAAGATCCACACCATCGATGTGGACGCCGCCACCGGTATGACGGACGCGCACGCAGCCAAGGTCTGCGATGCCCTGGCGCTTTCCGGGCCCGCGCGCGAGGATGGCATGAAGCTGTTCCACACGCTCTACAAAGCCTTCACCGAGAAGGATATGAGCCTTCTCGAGATCAACCCGCTCATCGTCATGAAAGACGGCCATCTGCGCGTGCTCGATGCGAAGGTCAGCTTCGACGGCAACGCCCTGTTCCGCCATCCGGATGTGATGGAACTGCGAGACACCACCGAGGAAGACGAAAAAGAGATCGAGGCCAGCGAATGGGACCTTGCCTACATCGCCCTCGACGGCACGATCGGCTGCATGGTGAACGGCGCGGGCCTCGCCATGGCGACGATGGACATCATCAAGCTCTATGGCGAAGAGCCGGCCAACTTCTGCGATGTGGGCGGCGGCGCCTCAGCAGAGAAAGTGGCCGCAGCCTTCAAGATCATCATGAAGGACCCCAAGGTCGAAGGCATCCTGGTCAACATCTTCGGCGGCATCATGAAATGTGACGTGATCGCCGAGGGCGTCCTGCAGGCTGTTAAAGAGACCAACCTGTCGGTACCTCTGGTGGTCCGCCTGGAAGGCACAAACGTCGACAAGGGCAAGGAAATCATCGCGAATTCCGGCCTGAACGTCATCCCAGCCGACGATCTCGACGACGCGGCCCAGAAAATCGTGGCCGCGGTCCGCGGCTAGTCAAACCCAGACACAAAGTTCCAAAGGACCGCTACCCATGTCCATTCTCGTCAACAAAGACACCAAGGTCATCGTCCAGGGCCTGACCGGCAAGACCGGCTCGTTCCACACCAACCAGGCGCTGGAATATTACGGCACCCAGATGGTGGCTGGCACGCACCCAAAGAAAGCTGGCACCAAGTGGGCCTCTGACCAGGGCGTTGAGCTGCCGATCTACGCCACGGCTGGCGATGCGCGCGAAGCGACCGGCGCCAATGCGTCGGTTGTATACGTCCCGCCGGTGGGCGCTGCTGCCGCCATCGAAGAAGCGATCGAAGCTGGCATCGAGCTGATCATCTGCATCACCGAAGGCGTACCTGTGCAGGACATGGTCCGCGTCAAGGCCAAGCTCGACACATCGAACTCCCGCCTCATCGGCCCGAACTGCCCCGGCGTGCTGACGCCAGAAGAATGCAAGATCGGCATCATGCCGGGCAAGATCTTTAAGAAGGGCAATGTCGGCATCGTCTCGCGCTCGGGCACGCTGACCTATGAAGCCGTATTCCAGACGACCCAGGAAGGCCTCGGCCAGTCCACCGCTGTCGGCATCGGCGGCGACCCCGTCAAAGGCACCGAATTCATCGACATGCTTGAGATGTTCCTCGCCGACGATGAAACCGAATCGATCATCATGATTGGTGAGATCGGAGGCAGCGCAGAAGAGGACGCAGCACAGTTCATCAAGGACGAAGCTGCAAAGGGTCGCAAAAAACCAATGGCGGGCTTCATTGCAGGCCGCACCGCGCCTCCAGGCCGCACCATGGGCCACGCCGGCGCCATTGTTTCAGGCGGTGAAGGCGGCGCGGAATCCAAGATCGAAGCCATGGAGTCGGCCGGCATCAAGGTGTCACCAAGCCCTGCCCGCCTGGGCAAGACCATGGTAGATGTTCTCAAGGGCTAGAAGAGCCCTTATGTCCGAGGGCTGGGGAACCCTCTTGAAGCTATGAACGCTTCCGAATGTCCCCGAAACACAGGAAGGGCGCCCGACCGATCCGGGCCCCTGAAAGGATGACGGTCCAATGGCAGATGATGCCCGCCCCGTAGACGGCCAAACCCGCAGCGACGCGAACGCGGCCATGCTCGACACGCTGTTCCTTTATGGCGGAAGCGCGGCCTATGTGGAGCAGATGCAGGCGGCGTATGCGAAGGATCCATCCTCTGTCCCTGCCAGCTGGCAAGCTTTCTTCGCGGAACTCGGCGACGGCACTGCAGATGCACAGGCCAATGCCGACGGTGCAAGCTGGGCGCGCCAGACCTGGCCTGCGGCGAGCGATGAAGAAGTTGCTGTATTCGACGGCAATTGGGCCATCGTCGAGCCCAAACTGAAAGAAAAGATCAAGGACCGCGCGCCCGCCAGCGCGGACCCGGAAGCGATCTCCCGCTCCGTACAAGACTCCATCCGCGCATTGATGATGATCCGGGCCTACCGGATCCGGGGTCACCTCATGGCGGACCTTGATCCGCTTGGCCTGGAAGATCGCGGCCCGTTCCCGGAAATGGAGCCTGAGACCTACGGCTTTGGCCCCGATGATATGGACCGGCCCATCTTCATCGACCACGTGCTTGGCCTGGAATACGCCACCGTGCGTCAGATGCTGGACATCCTGCGCCGCACCTACTGTTCGACGATCGGCATCCAATTCATGCACATCGCCGATCCGGACGAAAAAGCCTGGCTACAGCAACGCATTGAGGGCCCCGACAAGGGGGTCGCGTTTACGGTTGAAGGCAAGCGCGCGATCCTGTCGAAACTGATCGAGGCGGAGGGCTTCGAGAAGTTCCTCCACAAACGCTATCCCGGCACCAAGCGCTTCGGCCTTGATGGCGGCGAGGCTGCCGTGCCGGCATTGGAACAGATAATCAAGCGCGGTGGCGCGCTCGGCGTGAAAGAGATCGTCATCGGCATGGCCCACCGCGGGCGCCTCAACATGCTCGGCGCGGTGATGGGCAAGCCCTATGAGAAACTGTTTCACGAATTCCAGGGCGGTTCGACCCAGGGCGCGGAGGAGTTTGGCTCAGGCGATGTGAAGTACCACCTCGGTGCGTCGTCGGACCGAGTGTTCGACAACAACAAAGTCCACCTGTCGATGAACGCGAATCCGTCTCACCTAGAGGCGGTCGACCCTGTTGTGCTTGGTCGCGCGCGGTCAAAACAGTCAATCCGCCACCGCGATGAAAATCGCCCGAATGAGGAAGAAGTCGACCGCTCCACGGTCATGCCCCTGCTGCTCCATGGCGATGCAGCGTTTGCGGGCCAGGGCGTGGTGGCAGAGTGCTTCGCCCTCTCAGGCCTAAAGGGCTACCGCACGGGCGGCACGATCCACTTCATCATCAACAACCAGATCGGGTTTACGACGAGCCCGATGTTCTCGCGCTCCTCGCCCTATCCGTCCGACGTTGCGCTGATGGTGCAGGCGCCGATCTTCCACGTGAACGGCGATGATCCCGAGGCCGTGACGTATGCAGCCAAGGTGGCGACAGAATATCGCCAGAAGTTCGGCAAGGACGTCGTCATCGACATGTTCTGCTACCGCCGGTTCGGCCACAACGAAGGCGATGATCCGACGATGACCCAGCCGGTCATGTACGCCAAGATCAAGGGCCAGAAGACCACTCATCAGCTGTACGCCGACAGGCTCATCAAGGAAGGCCTCCTGACCCAGCAACAGGTCGACGCAGAGGTCGAAGAATTCTCGAACATGCTCGACCGCAAATTCGAGGAGGCCAAATCGGTCAGCGTCGAGAAGGCCGACTGGCTTGATGGCGAATGGAAGGGCTTCAAGCTTCCCGATGATGATGACCGGCGCGGCCTGACGGGCGTCTCCGATGAGCGTCTGCGGCGGCTCGGCGAGTCGATCACGACGATCCCTGACCATATCAATGCTCACAAAACCGTGTCGCGCGTGATCGCGAAACGCGGTGAGACCTATGCCTCCAGAAAGGACATCGACTGGGGCGGCGCAGAGCATCTTGCCTTTGCCACGCTGCTGGACGAAGGCTTCCCGATCCGCCTGTCAGGTCAGGACTCCACGCGGGGCACCTTCGCCCACCGCCACTCCAAGCTGGTCGACCAGAAAACAGGCGATCGCTACGCGCCGCTGAACAATATCCGCGACGGCCAGGCGCGCTATGAGGTGATCGACAGCCTTTTGTCTGAGGAAGCCGTGCTTGGCTACGAGTATGGCTACTCCCTCGCAGATCCCAAGACGCTCACCCTTTGGGAAGCCCAATTTGGCGACTTCGCCAACGGCGCGCAGGTGTTCTTCGACCAGTTCATCTCATCGGCAGAGCGCAAGTGGCTTCGCATGTCAGGTCTCGTTTGTCTCTTGCCTCACGGCTATGAAGGCCAGGGCCCCGAGCACTCGTCCGCCCGGCTCGAGCGCTTCCTGCAGCAATGTGCGGAAGACAATATGCAAGTGGTCAACCTGACGACCCCGGCGAACTACTTCCACGCGCTTCGCCGCCAGATCCACCGCGAGTTCCGCAAGCCGCTGATCATCATGACGCCGAAGTCGCTTCTGCGCCACAAGCTAGCGGTCTCCACGCTTGAGGATCTTGGTCCTGAGAGTTCTTTCCACCGCATCCTATGGGATGACGCGGAAACGCCGGGCCGTGAGGGCGAGGTCAAGCTGAAGGACGACAAGGAAATCCGCCGCGTCGTTCTGTGTTCTGGCAAGGTTTACTACGACCTCTTCGAAGCGCGCGAAGAGCGCGGGATCGACGACGTCTACCTCCTGCGCATCGAGCAGTTCTATCCGGTGCCGCGTAAATCGCTCATCCACGAGCTCAAACGCTTCAAGGGCGCCGAGATGGTCTGGTGCCAGGAAGAGCCGCGCAATATGGGTGGATGGACCTTCATCCGCGACGAAATCGAATGGTGCGCAGGCCAGGCCAAGGTGAACTCACCGCGTCCAAAATATGCAGGCCGCCCGCCCGCCGCGGCCACGGCAACAGGCCTGATGAGCAAGCATATTGAAGAGCGCGACGCTCTGATCAGCGCGGCCCTTGGCGAGGCGCCCGTAAGTGACAACATCGTGGTCGCCTGACCACTCAATAAGATCCCGAAAGACGAGACACGGACATGACCGACATTACGGTGCCCACGCTGGGCGAAAGCGTTACCGAAGCCACGGTGGGCCAGTGGCTGAAAGCGGCGGGCGATTCCGTCGCGAAGGATGAAGTGCTCGTCGAGCTCGAGACCGACAAGGTATCGGTCGAGGTGCCAGCTCCCGAAGCCGGAACACTCTCCGAAATCGTCGCGAAAGAGGGCGAAACGGTCGAAATTGGTGCCATTCTGGCGAAACTCGGCGCTGGGAATGGTGCGGCGGCCTCTAATGGCAGCGCCAAAGCTGAAGCAAGCGCGCCTGCACCGGCTGCCAGTGCGTCCGGCACGGGCGAAACCATTGACGTCGTCGTGCCCGACATGGGAGAAAGTGTTGCCGAGGGCAGCATGGGCAGCTTCACCAAGAAACCTGGCGATGCCGTGGCGAAGGATGAGATCATTGCCGAGATCGAGACCGACAAGGTCGCTCTGGAAGTGGCTGCAAACGCGGCGGGCACGCTGGCCGAAGTGCTCGTCAAGGAAGGCGACAGCGTCACGCCAGGCATGGTCATCGCGCGCATTTCTGCCGGTGAAGGGGCTGCCGCGTCGGCACCCGCAGCTGCCAGCCCGCCGCCGACGCAGTCGTCTCAGACCTCAGCCAGCGGCGCGGGCACAGAGCGCCCCGTGTCTCCTGCAGTGCGGCGCGTTACGTCTGAATCTGGCGTAGACCCCGCCGCCATCCCAGGCTCCGGCAAGGCTGGCCGCGTGACCAAAGGCGACGCGCTGGAATACATCAACAAGGGCGGCGCGGCACAGTCCGCTGCGAAGGCGCCTGCCCAGGCCCGCACGCCCCGCGATCTCGGCCCGCGTGAAGAACGCGTGAAGATGACGCGTCTGCGCCAGACCATTGCCCGGCGCCTGAAGGAAGCCCAGGACACCGCCGCCATGCTCACCACATTCAACGATGTGGACATGTCTGCAGTCATGGACCTGCGCAAGCAGTACAAGGAAGCGTTCGAGAAGCGCCACGGTGTGCGCCTCGGCTTCATGGGGTTCTTCGTGAAGGCGTGCGTCAGTGCGCTGAAGGAAATCCCCGCCGTGAACGCAGAGATCGACGGCACGGACATTATCTACAAGAATTTCTACGACATCGGTGTCGCCGTGGGCACACCCAAGGGCCTCGTCGTGCCCGTGGTGCGCGATTGTGATGAGCTCTCCCTGGCGGGCGTCGAGGCGGAGATCGGCAATCTCGGCCGCAAGGCCCGCGATGGCGATCTTTCTATCGAAGACATGCAGGGTGGCACGTTCACGATCTCGAATGGTGGTGTGTACGGCTCGCTCATGTCCACGCCCATCCTGAATCCGCCCCAGTCCGGCGTGCTTGGCATGCACCGTATTGAGCAGCGTCCCGTGGCCGTGGATGGCGAGGTGAAGATCCGCCCGATGATGTACCTGGCGCTGAGCTACGACCACCGGATCGTCGATGGCAAAGAAGCGGTCACATTCCTCGTTCGGGTCAAAGAAAATCTCGAAGACCCTGAACGCCTCCTTCTGGACGTTTGAGACAGCCACTCAAACAAAAACCCCGCCATATTGGCGGGGTTTTCTTTTTGTTGCGCCGCTAGATCACGCCAGCAGGTCATCGTAACAAAGCGCATAGCGCCGGTGTGAGGAACGATCTCTGCTGAGATCCAAACCGCCGCGCTGCCTAAAGAAGCGCTGTCCGAAATGGCGGCTCACCTCGGCACGCTGGGCGGCAAACCAACTTTGAATTTGGACGGTCAACATCATTCAGTTCTCCAAATAAGTGATACGACGGACATCAATGATTGGATGATCGATTACGCTGCTTCGGTCACGCTATCTGTCACTTGCTCGACCAGTGTCATCGCGATGCTGAGATCAGAGATCAAAGTCGCAGCCGTCGTTGCCAATGCCCGCGCCGTGTCCGTGTCGCCTTCCACAATCGCCAAACGCGCTGTCGAGGTGTAGGCCGCAATCAGATACTGATGCAGCCCCGCAAGCGCGAAAAGGTTCTTGAGGTCGGTGTGGCCCGCCATGTCGTGGATCAGCGCATGCACAGACCCGGCGGCCTTGGTCACAAAGGTCTTCAGACTATCGGTGGACTCGCCGTGCTTGGTCAGGACCTGCTCCAGCATGTCGGCCCGGCGCGCGGCGCCCGCCTCCGCATTCGTAAGAAATTCCTTGAAGGCCGTTACGCCCGTGTCGGCGCCGATGCGACCCGTCATGCTCTCTGTCTGGCGTTCAACGGCATAGAGACTTTGAAGAGCGTCAACGTACAAATTCATTTTATATCCTTTCTGAAATAGTGAATTCATCGACTAAACGCCCTGGCCGTGTGCTGGTTCCGTAGCGTTCGCCTCGGAATGTTGCTGAGTAGGGGTCTTGAGCACCGGTTCAATTTCTGAAGAGCAATGAATACTTCGGCGCGTCTGCTACGCTTCGCGGTGACAGTTTGCTCCGCATGCAGACCTTGTTCTTTTGTTCCGGCAGCCGATAAACAAAAGTCATGACAAGCGATAGCGCACCCACAGACAAGCAGAAGCGTCGGCGTTACAGCCCCAAGGTGCGGCGCGCTATGATCCTAGATGCTGCTGCTGAAATGGTCGCGCGGGACGGCGTCTCCAGCGTGTCTTTTGAGGCGGTGTCCCAGGAAGCCGGGATCAGCAAATCGCTGGTGTATAACTACTTCGACGGTGTTCCCGACCTGCTGAAGGAGCTTCTCGAGCGGGAGCTGCGCGAACAACGGCGCCTGCAGTTCGAAGCGGCCGAACGCGCGACCACGTTCGAGGAACTCGTCCGTTTCATCACACGGGAATATCTCAGCTACATTGACCGACGCGGCCTGATCATTGAGCGGCTACAGGCCGATCCGGCATCATCAGATAAAAATATGCCCGCCTTCTACAGCAAGAGTCCCGCAGTCGATTACCTTGCGCCGCTCGTGGCGCAGCATTTCGATTTGCCGGAGCTTGAAGCCCGCGCGGCGACGGAAGTCTCCTTCGGCTTGCCAGCGGCTGCGGGAGAGTATCTCCTCCGCCGGGAAATGGATTTGCAGGCCCTCGAAGATCTCACCGTGTCCATGATCATTGGCGCGATCGTCAGGGCGCGAAACGACTATCTGGCCCAGAGACGGACGCTTCAGCGATGAGGCATGGCGGCAAGTTCTGGGTCACAAGCCCTTTGGCTGGATGAAGTCCCAAAGATTGCCGAATGCGTCGCGGAAGACGACGACCTTGCCATAGGGCTCCTCACGCGGCTCCTCCTGGAAATCAACGCCAGCCTCGCTGTAGGCAGCGTAATCTGCATCGAAATCATCGGTGTAGAGGAAAAAGCCGACGCGGCCGCCAGTCTGGTTGCCGATGGCGGCTTCCTGTGTGTCACTTGTCGCGCGCGCCAGTAGCAGGCGGCAGGCCGTGCTGCCCTTCGGCGCGACAAGGACCCAGCGCTTGCCGCCGCCCAGATCGGTATCCTCGATCAGATCGAAGCCAAGAACGCCTGTGAAATAAGCAAGACCAACGTCATAGTCGGGCACCACCAGCGTTACCGCGGCGAGGGTTTGCTTGGCCATCAGTCAAGCGCTCCGATGAAGGGAAGACCACGGAACCGGCCTTTCACGTCCATCCCGTAGCCGACTAGAAATCTGCCCGGCGTATCGAGAGCATGGAAGTCGCACCCTTCCTTGGGTGCCCAGGGCTTGCGGGCCAGCGCGCAGGTTAAAACTTGAGTAGCGCCTTTGGCTTCCATATGGGCTCGGGCAAAATTCAGTGTGCGTCCCGTATCGAAGACGTCGTCCACGATGAGCACGCCCCGTCCGGTCACAGGCCTAGAAAGATCTGCGCGCACGACCACACGGCCCGAGCTTTCCTGTGCATCGCGATAGCTCTCCAGCCAGAGCGCATCGAGCACTGGGTGAACATCGCGCCGGGCGAGCGCCTTCATCAGGTCTGTGGTGAACGGTACGGCGCCAATCAGGATCGAAACGACCGTCCAGTCGCCCTGAAGCTTCGGGGCGAGCCTGTCGGCCAAGGCATCGATTTCATGCGCCAGCGCGGCTTCGTCCACGAGTGTCGTGAGCGTGGAGAGGTCATCACTCATTGCGATTGACTCATCTGGACCACGGGTGCGGGCGCCGCGCTCTCACCAGGAAGAACGAATTGCAGGTCGAGACTGTAGGAATCTGCAGGTGGATTTTCCAGCACCGCGCTGAAGCGGCCAGCCTCGCCCGCCGGAATGGTGCGCGGCGATACGTCGGCCATCATGTGGGCAATCTCGCGGCCATAGTCATCGAGCAAGCCTACGCGCACCCTCGGCGCGCGCTGGGACTGGTCGGTCACATTACGGACATCGGCTGAAACCGTGAGCACCGGAAGCGTCCCGCGCAATTCACGCGAGCGCTCAATGTTCTCGAAATCGACACCGAACCGGTTGACCTCAAGCCCGACCCAGTCAAATGCGCTCGCAGATTGGGGCCAGGTGCGCACCACATCGTTGCGCCACACAACAGATGCGGCAATGGCGCTGGTGAAGATCAGTCCCATCACGGCCCAGACACCCAGCGCTACCATGCGCGAGCGACGCTTGCTGCGCAGGCGCACAGCCTCAAGATAGCGCTCATGGGCACCGCGCGCGAGCGCCTCGTCGCTGGCGGGAACGCACTCGACCTTTTCGAACCAGGCATGGCCGCAGGAAATGCAGGTCAGCTGCGCGCCGTTCTGGCCGAGCGTGCTGTCATCGGCAAAGTATGAGTTATCGCAGGCTGGGCAGGTGACGATCATGTCTGTTTATTTCGACGAAGGGACTCAATGTTCTGTTAACGTGCATTTAGGTGAACGCAGGGTGTATCTCGCCGGAAATGATTGAGCGCAACCCGCATATGATCGCAGACTTCGCCGTTCGCCTTGATGGCGTCGCCTTGCGCTATGATTCCAGCGAGGAAATTCTTTCGGGCATCGACCTGACACTGGCGCCGGGCTCATTCACCTGCCTGACCGGCCCGTCGGGCGCGGGCAAGACCAGTCTGTTGAAATTGCTCTATCTCGCGCTGCGCCCCTCGCGCGGGGAGGTGTCGTTATTCGGCCGGCGCACGCAATCCCTGGACAGGAAAGCGTTATCAGCCATGCGGCGCCGGATTGGTGTTGTGTTTCAGGAATTTCGCCTGCTGGAACACCTCACTGCCTATGAAAACGCCGCGCTTCCGCTGCGCGTGGCAGGGCTGCGCGAAGCCGACTACCGTCCCGATGTGGAGGAGCTCCTGCGCTGGGTGGGTCTCGGTCCTCGCCTTGATGCGCGCCCACCGCAGCTTTCGGGTGGTGAGCAGCAACGCGTCGCGATTGCCCGGGCCCTCGTCAACAAGCCTGACCTGCTCATCGCAGATGAGCCGACTGGAAACGTCGATCCTGAGATGGGGGAACGCCTGATGCGCCTGTTTCTGGAGCTCAACCGCCGCTTGGGTACCACCGTTCTGATCGCCACCCACGACCTCACCCTGATCCGCAAGATCCGTGCGCCCGTCCTACGCCTCCAGCATGGCCTTCTGGTGCGCGACGTCGAATTCGGAGCCGAGGCGGTATGAGTCGGCGCGACACGCCTCTTCTGCCAAAGCAGGACGCGCGAGAAGCGGCGCTCTTCTTTGTCGTCAGCGCATTGTGTTTCCTGGCAGCGCTTGCGGCGCTGTCGGCGCGCTCGAGTTATGACGCTGCCCGTGGATGGACGGCCGAGGTGGAAGGCGAGATGACCGTACGGTTGATAGGGTCGGATCGGCGCGGTGCTGATGAGGCACGCGATATTATCCTCGCAGCGCCGGGCGTTGAGATAGCCCGCGTGCTCCCCGTTGAGGAGATCGAAGACCTTCTCGAGCCCAGCTTTGGTGGCGGCGGCCTGCCAGCCGGCCTGCCTCTGCCGCTTATCCTGAGTGTCGAAGGTGATCCCGAAATGCCCGGCCTGGCCGAAGACCTTGAGCAGCGACTGGCGGAAGCCGGGATCGAAGCAGAGGTGGAAGCCCACGAGACCTGGGCCGGAGATGTAAGGCGCACGCTCGCAATTGTTCGGCTCGTGGCGCTTTCAACGGTGGTGCTGCTCGTCGCCACCGCGGTCGCCGTCATTGCCTTCGCCACACATGCCGCCTTGCTGGCAAGGCGCGATATCGTCGAAGTGCTTCACCTTTCAGGCGCCACAGACCGCTTCATTTCCAGGCTGTTCGAGCGACGATTCTGGATCCTGGGACTTCGGGCAGGTGCCGTCGGAGCGCTGTTCTCGCTGGCATGTGCTGCCCTCGCGCTCTCCCTGGCCTCGGCACGTGGCGGACGCACGGGTCTCCTGCCGCAATTGTCGCTCGACGTGATCGACCTCTTGATCCTCATCAGCACGCCTGTGATTGCTGCCTTGGCGGCGCGCGGCGCAGCGCGGCTCACCGTGATGCGCTCTTTGAAGGACACGTTGTGAAGCCGAGGCGCAGCTGGCTGAAATGGCGCTGGGTGATTGCGGCTGTGCTTGTCGGGCTTGGCTTGGATTACAATGGCTTCCGCCACCGGGCCAGCGTAGCCGAGACCGGTGACCTGACCGGTGTTGGCGGTATCGTAGCGCTCACGGGCGGTTCGGGATTGCGGATCAGCGCCGCGATTGAACTCCTCGCGCTGGGCACAGGCGATCGGCTGTTGATCTCCGGGGTCAATCCATCAATTTCGCGTGATGAGGTGGCTGCCCGCGCTGGCGGTGCAGATGAGCTGTACGAGTGCTGCGTCGACATCGGGTACGAAGCGACCACCACGCAAGAGAATGCAGACGAGGTTGCCGCCTGGGCGCAAGCCCATGGATATTCGCGGATTGCTGTTGTGACATCGGACTATCACCTGCCCCGCGCCCGCGCGCTCCTGAAGGCCCGGGCGCCGGAACTGCAACTTGTTTCGGTGCCCGTGCGCACACGTGTTGACCCTGACCGCGCATACTCGGACTGGCGCTCGTTTCGCGGAACGGTCACGGAATGGCTAAAATGGCGGGTGACGCAGGGCCTCTCGGTGATTAACTGAAGGCTATGAATGCCATTCGGTCAGCCCTGTTCGTGATCTATATGTACGGCCTGTTGGTCGTGATGGGTATCCTATGGCTGCCAAGCCTGCTGATGCCGCGCAGCGCGATCATGAAAGGCCTGCGCTGGTATTCCAGCCTTGTGCGCTGGGGCCTGGAAGCGATTTGCGGCATCAGGACCGAAATTCGTGGCCAGGAAAACCTGCCCAAGGGCTCCTTCATCTACGCAGCGAAGCACCAGTGCATGTGGGACGTATTCGTACCGTTCCTGATCCTTGATGATCCTGTCATCACCATGAAGCGGGAGTTACTCTGGTACCCCTTTTTCGGATGGTATGCCCTGAAATCAAAGATGATCCCGATCGACAGGGGCGGGGCGGCACGCACCATCAAGAAGATGTTGGCCGCAGCCGAAACCCGTGCAGCCGAACACCGCCAATTCGTCATTTTTCCCGAA
>JBCBGD010000049.1:0-13479 GCA_038527085.1 Pseudomonadota bacterium
CGCCCTCCGGCAAGCCAATCTCCGACAGCGCTCCAGCAAACCCGAACCCGTGCACCAGGCCAATTCCAAAGGCGACAGTCCAGGGCCGTCGCACGGCCAGCGTTTCGCGCCCGCGCTGCCGTCCGATCGCTTCTGATGCAAGGAATGCAATCGACAGGGCGATCGTGATCTCCACGGGTGGGCCGGGCAGACTGATCCCCGCCTTCGCAGATGCCCCGAGCGTGATGGAGTGCGCCAGCGTGAACGCCGTGATCGCGGGGATCAACTGGCGCAGCCTGACCAGCAACATCAGGCCAACCACGAACAGCAAATGGTCATAGCCTTCCAGAATGTGTTCCACACCGATGCGGAAGTAGGCCGAAACGCCTGGCGCGCCTTCGCCCGGCGCGAGGGACACCGTGTCATTCGCCGCGCGCAACACCGCGGTCAGCGTTGCCTCGCCCTCACGCTCAATGCGCACGAACACGTCTGTCAGGGTACGATCCAGCCCGTCAACGCGCAGGGCGCCATCGCGCAGGTCGCACTGCACCTGCCAGCGGTGGACCAGAACACCTGCCACAATCGATCGCCGCTCGCCTTCGGGCACGCACGCCTCGGGCAGCACGGGATCAATCTTCAGGCGCTCCCCCCCGCGCAGAGGCTGTTTCCACACCACGTCAAACGTCGATGGCGCCGTCTCGGTGATTTCCAGATAGGCCGGGCGCACCTCATGGGCGCTTGCCTCGGCGGCCAGCATCAGCATGGCGCATAGCGCCGCGAGAACGCGCAAAAAGGCTCTCATTCGGTGTCGACGATGACCTCGTAGCGCGCAATGATATCGGCGATCGCCGCTTCATTCGACCGCCTGCGCTCGGCGTCGCGCCAGTCGGCCTCCACCGCGCTGCGCACGGCCTCAAAGGGCGGCAAGGCTGCCTCCATCCGCGCGGTCACATTCACGAGGTGCTGGCCAAATGCGGACTGAACAGGGCCTTGCCAGCCCGAGCCCGCGTGCGTGCCAGCGAGCGCACGCGCAAAGTCCGCACCGAACAGGCGCTGAACCTCGCGCAAAGGCACCTCACCATAGGCCGATTGCAGCATGAAGGGCTGGCCGAGCCGACGCCAGTCCGGCGGGGTCTCGCCCGAAAGCCCGGCCAGCAGAGCTTCTGCTTCTGAGCGGTCATCGCCGAGAAAGACGTGCTGAAAACTGATGCGCGCGGGCGAGCCAAAGCTGGACGCATTCTCCTCGTACCAAGCCTGCAACACCGCGTCCGTCGGCGGATCGATCTCCGCAAGGTCGGCAACCATGAACTCCATCTTCTGCGCCAGGCGGCGCTCGACGATGACGTCTTCCTCATCGAGCCCCAGCCGCCGGGCCTCACGCGCAAGCGCCTGTGTGCGCACCTGGTCGGCCACGATGGCGCGCATGTCCTCCGGCCCTGGCAGGGTGCCGGATTCCGCGGTGTAAAGCGCTGCGAGCCGCTCCAGCTCAGCCTCGCTCACCAGGATCGTATCGCGCGATGCCTCGCCTGCCCCGGCAATCTGCCACGCCGCGAAGATGGCCGCGGCGGCCAGGGCAAAGTGGACCAGCGGCTCGCGCATCCATCGCGCCATCATTGCGGCGGGATGTACCAGATCGGCGAGGTGTAGGCGCGCTCCTGGATCGTCTGGGGCACATCAGGGCGCGGCGGAGTGCCATTGCGCAGGGCTTCCCACGTGCTCCAGCGGCAGGACGGATTTTCCAGCACGCGGACATAATAGGCCGCGCGTGTAGCCGCATCGAAATCGGGATCGCGCCACATCGTGCGCAGCTCTCCCGCGCCCTCGCCGGTCGGCGTGCATGTCTCCATATCGACACCAGAGCCATTGTCGGCGCAGCGATGGGTCTCCGCGTCGGGCGCGCTACCGTCAGAACAGGCCGCATCGTACACCATTTCGCCCTCAGCCGTGACCTTCACCACCTGTACGCGCTGGAGCGCGCCAGCATTGGCATCGCGCTGTGCCCAGACCAGAAACTCTGGCGTCTCGCCCGCTCCGATCAGGTCTCCGCCCATGGGCACACCGCCAGCATAGGCCGCAGACACGAGATCAGGGTCGTCGATCAGGCCATCCCCATAGGCAAAGCCGCCAAAGAAACGCACCTGAATGCGCGGGCCTGTCGTGGCGAAGGTCTCCTTGCGGCGGAACGCATCGAAGATCGCCTCGCGCGTGTTTTCCTCGGCCCACACGCCTGTCAGGCCGGAGGCGCCCCAGCGCGAAAACCATTCGCGCGCATTGTTCACAATCAGATTGTCAGGCTGCTCATCCCAACTTGTTGTATCGGTAAAGGGGATCGAGCCACGCGCCATCGGCGTGCCATCGACCACGCCCACCTTGGACCAGTAATCGTCTTCCGCATAAGCCCCGCCGACCACATGGCTGTCAGAGGCCGCGACGAGCCCGAATTTGTACGGGTTAAAGCCCTCGCCCTCTTCCAGTTGCAGGCCCACGCGATAGGCCTCGCGCACATAGCCGCCAGACGTGTCGGACACCTCATAGGAGGCGAGCAGGCGGTCATAAATCTCGAAATCGGCCCATTCATCATTGGGCGAGAGATCAGGATGAGTTTCCGACGTGCCCTTCACCTGGGTGACTTCCACCAGAGGCTCATTGCGCATGCGCTGCTCAGCATAGGCCGCGTCCAGCGGATCGCCGTTATAGGTCTCCAGCTTGAACATCTGGCCGTCAGACACATTGGAATTGTGCGGAATGGCAATCGACTCAAAGCCCAGCTCGCGCTGCTCGTCCATCCAGTCCCACAAGTCCTCAGGATTGCTCGAATCGAGCGTCGAGAAGGCGCGTCTCGGCGCGGCGCCCTTGAAGAAAACATTACGGTGCAGATTGCCACCGCCAAACGAGCCTTCCTCGTCATTGGGAATGACGGAGGTGTATTCATAGGCGGCAAACGTCGTGAACACTCCCGGCTCATTGTGACGTTCGGCAGCGTCGATATTCTGCGCCCAGATCGAGTTCATGTAGGGCTGGTCGTAAATCTCGTCGATCGGCTCACCGGCGCGCACCGACGCCCCCACTTCCTGAAACGCCTCGAGGATGGCATCGTGATACTCTGTGTACATGTCCTGGGAGCGCTCGATCTCAGAGAGCTCATGGTCGTGATTGTCCATGGCTGGCAGGATGCCGAGATATTCGGCATGGTCGGTCACCGTGTAGAAATCCAGCGGGCCACCCGCGATGGTCATGTCGAAGCCTGAAGGATGGGGCACCGTCTCGCCCTTGGCAAAGCGATAGGCATCATCGGCCGTGCGGCGCACATTGAAGATATAGGCATCGAAGCTGTTGCGCGTGTGGATGTGCATGTCGCCAAAATAGGCGTTGCGCGTTTCGCTGTAGCCAGCTGTGCGCTCAGGCGCCGCTGCCGCCTGTGTGCTGGCCAGCCCGTTGGCGTCCGCAGATTGCGCGTCTGTTTCAGGAGCGTCTGCTGGCCCGCCACAGGCCACAAGTGCGGCAGCCGAAGCTGCCAGCATCAAAAACCGCCTCATGTTTCCCTCCCGAGGAAATGTCTTGTTTTTATATCGCGAGGGTAGACCCGCGCCGCGGTGAACACAACAAATGCGATCTGAGAACAGGCCGCTCCTCGCGCGCAGGTGGCCGTTTGGGACTGAGCATGCCCCCCGGTACTTTCACGAAATAATGCCTGTTTCTCAGAGTGTTTTCGCAACAGGCTTTGCCTGGAAAACTGTAATCAATGCCACAGACAAGAAAGAGTTCCTTCGCAGCTGCAAAATGCACTACTCTGGCAAGATAGGAGCACTAGCTATGTTTGCGTTTTGGATCACAGGGATAATGGCTTCTTCTTGGTGAATGGGATGACGCAGGGAACGAACAAACTCGCAAAAGCACTGGATGACCGGCAGGCAGCAGAGATCTTTTCTGCCTCAAACGTGGCCTTCGTGCTGACAGACCCCAGCAAGGACGACAATCCGATCATTTACGTGAATCGCGCATTTGAAACGCTCACAGGCTATTCTGCCGACGCGGCCATCGGCCGGAACTGCCGCTTCCTTCAATCGGACAAGACCGATCCTGAAAACCTCGACCGTCTTCGTGACGCCATTCGTGCTGGCGAAGAAATCTCCCTCGTTCTCGAAAATGTGCGCGCCGATGGCGAGCCGTTCCTGAATGCCCTTCTGGTGACGCCGATATATGGTGAGGACGATAGCGAGGCTGCGCGGCCACAATATTTCCTTGGCATGCAGCGCAGCGTCGAAGCAGACCGCGAAGCCGACCAGCTGAGCGCCTTTGAAACCGCCATTTCGGAGATCCAGCACCGGGTAAAGAACCATCTTGCGATGATCCTCGGTCTCATCCGGCTGAAGGCGCGGGAACTGAAAGACGCCGATGAGCTGGGCGACATCTCAAGGCGCATTGAAAGCCTGCAACTGCTCTATGAGGAAATGTCGGCGGCGCGGCGCCATCACAATGACGACAAGATACAGCTTGGCGCATACATCGGACGGGTGGCCAATGCCATCGCGCACCTCGATGGACGTCCAGGCGTGAGAATGAACATCGATATCGAGAGCATGGAGGTCCAGACCGACAAGGCGGCACGCATCGGGCTCGTCGTGTCGGAAATCCTGACCAATTGTATGCAGCACGCCTTCCGCGGCCAGGAAACGGGCCTTGTGGAGATCCGCGCGGTCAGGACAGATGGTGGCGGGCTGCGCGTGACCATTTCCGATGACGGCGTTGGCTTGCCCGAAGACGTCGACTGGCCGCGCGATGGCGGGCTTGGCGGACGCATCGTCACTGGACTGGTCAAAGGGCTGGGCGGCAGCATCGACCTTGTCCGCGGCGAGATCGGCACGGTCGTCATCTTTGACGCGGTGAACCTGTAAGACCCTGTACGCCCAAGGCCCGGGCAGTCTGAATGTTGCTGGGCGTGAAAGTCGCCTGATCCGACAGCGCGGCGACCTCAGGTCTGCACGCCGCACACATTCCTGAACGTCTGAAGCAGGGCCAGCTGGTCGGCATTCGGCAAGCCATCGGCTTCGGTCACCGCGACGAGCATACCGTCCAGGTCAACGATTTCCTTCGGCCCGATCGCCTCCATCTGCACCAGGAGCTTCGCCATGCGCGTCATCACCGCGTCAGGCACAGGCGCCTCGCGCAGCATCCACTGGGCATGGGCCACCAGCGCCTCGGCGTCTTCGGCCTCAAGCTCGAAATCGCTCATGATGATCTTCTCGATCTCGTCGCGCGCCTCGCGGCTCATGCCGCCGCCAGCCCGGGCAATCTCCACCATCATGATGGACGCCGCCTCGCGCGGGTCGTCGACCAGTTGCAAGCCGCGCTTGCCCATCTTGCGCTTGAAGGCGAAGCGCCGGGGCAGGTTCGCCGCCGTTTTGACCACGCCTTCCAGTTCCCGCGCCGCTTCGGCCGCGCGCTGGATGCGCCATTGCCACACGGCGATGGCCGAAACGATGGCGATGATGATGCCGACAATGGCCATTCTGTCTGCGTCCTCGTTTTCCCCGCTGAGGCCTCTAAAGATAGGATAAAAACAGCCCGGAGACAGGGGGTCTCCGGGCCGAATTCAGCAAATTTGTCGTGAGCGGCGCCTAGGGCGCGCCGCCCGCGCTTTCCGCCTCTGCCGCCGCATTGTGCGCCTGGCGCATCACATAGGCGCGGATGGCCTCGGACTCCTCGTCGCTCAGGACATCGGAGAACGCCACCATACCGTTGGCAGACAGGGTTCCATCATTGACCACGGCGGCCCAGGTCGCCTGATCGGCCGTGATCGGCGACCAGCGCAGGTCCGGCAACACGCCAGAGCTGACCGCCAGCTGGCCGTGGCACACCGCGCAGTTACGGGCAAAGTGCACCATGCCGGCCTGGATCATTTCAGGGCTGCCGAAATCCTCGCCCTTGGGCGTGCGCTCGATGATCGGCACATCGGCATCGGCGATGATCTGGTTGCCACCGAGCTTGAAGGTGACGACCTTGCCGACCACAGGCGGCACCGCTTCGTCATAGGCAAGCCCTGCGGCAAGCCCATAGGCCGAGCCCCAGCCGGTGGTGATCGTGACATACTGCTCGCCGTCGATCTCGAAGGTGCCGGGCCCGGAATTGCCGCCGGACTTCAGGTCATGGTTCCAGAGCTTTTCGCCTGTGGCCGCGTCATAGGCAGCGAACTCGCCGTCCAGCTGGCCTTGGAATACGAGCCCGCCTGCGGTCGAGAGGATGCCGCCATTCCAGGCATTCTCATGCTCAACGGTCCAGCGCGGCTCGCCGGCGACGACGTCCCAGGCGATAAGACGGCCCTTCAGGGTCGAGCGGACGGCCTGCAATGTGCCCGGCGGCAGATCCGGCGCCACGCCTGCGGCAAAGTCAGAGCCTGTGTTCCACTTGGCCGAGCCGTCATTGAAGCGGGAATCCTCGGCATAGGCGGCAGGGATCTCCTGGGCAGGGATGTAGGCCAGGGCGAGATCGGGGTTGAACGCCATCGGATGCCAGTTGTGGGCGCCCAGGGGTCCAGGGTTCTGGAAGAAAGCCTGCAGCCCATAGCGCGCTTCGGGCACCTCGATCGGGCGGCCGTTCTCATCGAGCCCCGTCGCCCAGTTCACGGGTACGAACGGGTCACCCGAGATGAACTCGCCGGTGGCCGCATCGACCACGTAGAAAAAGCCATTCTTTGGCGCCTGCATGGCCACGCGGCGGATCGCGCCGTCCGCGCCGAGCGGCAGGTCCGCCAGGATGATGGTTTGCGTGGCGGTGTAGTCCCAATTGTCGCCGGGCGTGGTCTGGAAGTGCCACTTGTACTCGCCCGTATCGGCATCCACGGCGACCATGGAAGACAGGAAGAAATTGTCCCCGCCCGACGGGTCGCGGAAGGTCTGGTTCCAGGGCGAGCCATTGCCGACGCCGAAGATGACCTGGTCATTCACATGGTCATAGACAATCGAGTCCCAGACGGTGCCGCCCCCGCCATCGCTGGTCCAGGCGCCGTCATCGCCCCAGGTGTCGTTCGCCAGATCGGCAAAGACAGAATCTGAAGCGGCATTGTCAGGCGCCTTGTCAGGATTAGGAACGGTGTAGAACCGCCAGACCAGCTTGCCGGTGGCCGCGTCATAGGCCGACAGGTAGCCGCGCACGCCGAGCTCTGCTCCGCCATTGCCGATCAGCACCTTGCCATCGACGACGCGCGGCGCGCCTGTGATGGTGTAAGGCTTGGACTGGTCCACGGTCAGCGTGCTCCAGACCAGCTCGCCGGTCTCGGCATCCAGCGCCTGCAAGCGCCCATCGATCACGCCGACATAGATCTTGCCGTCATAGACCGCGACGCCGCGATTCACGACATCGCAGCACGCCTTCACGCCCACCGAGCGGTCGACATCGGGCGTATGCACCCAAAGCTCCTCGCCGGTTTCGGCATCGAGCGCATGCACCACAGACCAGGCAGAGGTTACATACATCACCCCGTCCACGACGATCGGCGTGCTTTCCACGCCGCGCGCGGTCTTCAGGTCATAGGTCCAGGCGACGCCCAGCCGGTCCACATTGTCTGTGTTCACTTTCTGGAGCAGCGAGTGGCGAGTCTCGTCATAATTGCCGCCATAGGTGAGCCACTCATCGGGGCGCTCTGCGGCGGCCAGGATGCGCGCGGTATCTACCGCGGCAAAGTCACCGGCCTCGGCGGTTTCGGTTTCACCGGCCTCGGTGCCCGCTGTCTCAGTGGTCGGCTCAGGCGGCCCGCAGGCCACAAGCCCGCAGGTCAGAACGCCGGATATCAATAGGGAACGCCATCGCGCCATGTCTCACTCCTCCCGAAAGCTTGGCCCGATGGATCGGGCTCTCTCGGCTGGAGACTACGGGAAATCGCTCTCGTGTCGAGAGAGACGCAGCGTCAGCTGCGCGATGCCGCACGTAAATCGGCCTGCGCCGCATCCACAGCGCGGGCAATGGCGCCGCGCCACTCGTCATAGGTGTTTGCGGCCTGCGCAGCGACCGGAAACGTCACCGAGCGCGAGGCATTCACAACACCGCCTTCGAGGCCAGCTGGCCCTTCGACAAAGCCGGCCAGAGCCTCCTCTGCGCCAGCGCCCTGCGCACCATAGCCTGGCACGAGGAACAGCGCTTTCGGCGCGATCTGCCTCAGTTCGCGGGCTTCATCCGGCCCCGTCGCGCCCGCCACCAGCATGAGAGACGACCACCCTCCTCTGCCCATCAGGCGTTCCATGGAGGGCTCGAGGGCGCTTGCCACAGCTGCCCACAAGGTCTGGTCACCAAGCCGTTTCGCCTGGAAATCGGCAGAGCCCGGATTGGACGTGCGCGCAAGCACAGCAACGCCTTTCCCGCTTGCCTCCGCCGCCTTCAGAAAGGGCTCCAGCGTGTCGAGGCCCATATACGGGTTCACCGTTACACAATCGGCGGGAAACGGCGCATCCTTGCCAAGATAGGCGGCTGCGTACCCTTCCGCGGTCGAGCCGATGTCGCCGCGCTTGGCATCGGCGAGCACCAGAAGGTCACGCGCCCCAGCCCGCTCCATCACCGCTTGCAGTGCAGCCATGCCTTCTGGGCCGTGGCGCTCGAACAGTCCCACTTGTGGCTTGATGATGGCGACCCGGCCTGCGCAGAGGTCGACCAGCGCCATGCCCCAGGCCGCCAGACCTTGCGGCGTGTCACCACCGAAGAGCTCCGGCACCCGCCCGGGATGGGGATCAATACCGACGCAGAGCGGACCGAGGTCCCGTGCGCGTTCGACCAGGCGGTCTGCAAAACTCACGATGTCACCTCGCACGCCACTTTCACAACCTGAAGCGAATTGCGCGCAAGGTCGGCCTTGGCGCCATAATCCGCCACGCTGAAGGGTTCAGTTCGCGCGCCGTCGCCTGCGGGGACGCCAACATCTTCCAGGAAACTCTCGATTGAGCTGGGGTCAGCGGTGTAGATTCGCCCCCTGCGCGGGCTTTCGGCCACCACGACGCCGCGCACACGCCCCTCATTGTCAAACACCGGTCCGCCACTCAATCCACTGAGGCTACCGTCCAGACCGCGCGTACGCCCTACCTCTGCCCAGGCCAGGACGGGCTCGTCGCCGCGGCGTTCCCCCCGGCTGAGCAGGCGCGATCTGGCGAGCAGACGCGTGGCGACCTCTCCCGGGCGCCCATTCGGATAGCCGACATGGAAGCCGTACTCGCCGACGCGCAGATCATCGCCAAGATCGAGCGCGGCCGCCCGCGGGCTGCGCCCGGTCGACAACAGCGCCAGGTCGCTGGTCTCGGACACGCGCACGTCGGCGACGGGCACATAGCGGCGCGGCGCGACGAGGATGGAAACGCGGTCGCAGCCCTCGACCACATGGCGCGCGGTCAGCCAGTCGCCATTCCGATTGATGGCAAACGCCGAGCCAAGCCCGTTCTGGGGCTCATCGACCTGCACAAGGACCCGCTCGTCAAAGACAGACGGGTTGGGCAGCATCGGTCCATCGAACTCGAAATGGTCCGGCAGGGGTTCAGGCGCATCGGCCTCCTCGCTGCCAAGGCCCGACAAGGCCCATAGCACCGTGCCCAGGACAAGGGCGTAGAGGAGGATATCAAGCTGGCGCACTGCGTCTCTTCGGTCTCCTGCGCCCCTAGCGTGCGAAGAGATTGGGGTCCCAGAGGCCCGTTGCCAATATCAGCGCTGAGGCAATCTTGGTTCCGATCAGGACGATCGCCGCTCCGGCCTCGTCTTCCTCAATCCGCCGCGGAAGATCGCGCAAGAGCAAATCGGTGACGCGAAATGCGAGCAATTGCAGAAGCACGGCCACCGTGCCCCAGATCAGGAAGCCGACCCAGCTGAGCGCATTGGCCAGGCACGCCGAGATCGGGATTGCCAGGCCAACCACGGCCCCCGCCAGCGCCAGGCCTGCCGCGCCATTCTTGTCTTTCACCAGCGCGAGTTCCCGCCAGGGTGTGAGTTTAATGTAGATCGCTGAGCCCACGATTAGCATGGCAAACGCCATCCCCGTGTGGATCAGGAAGTCGGGCAGTCCCGCCTGGAAGGCTTCCAGCGCGGCCAAGACATCACCCATGGGGTCTCCTCAGATTGTTTGGCGCGCGCAGCATGCTAGGGAAGTGCGCACCGCCCTCGGTCACGAACCTTATAAATCGCCTGCGCAGCGCCTCAAGGAGATCAAAACATGCTCACCGGAAAAACCGCCCTCGTCACAGGCTCGACCAGCGGCATCGGCAAGGCCATCGCCACCCGATTCGCCAAGGATGGCGCCAATGTCGTGCTCAACGGGTTCGGCGATGAGGCCGAGATCGAGGAACTGCGCGCGGGCCTCGCAAAGGAACACGGCGTGAAAGTGGGCTTTTCCGGCGCGGACCTCACCGATCCTGACGCGATCGAGGGGCTGATGGGCTATGTCACCCGCGATTTCGGCGGCGCGGACATCCTCGTCAACAATGCAGGCACACAGCATGTCGCGCCCGTGGAAGAGTTTCCCATCGCCAAATGGGACCTGATCATCGCCCTGAACCTCTCGGCCGCATTTCACACCACGCGCCTCGCCATGCCAGGCATGAAGAAGAAAGGCTGGGGCCGCATCATCAACACCGCCAGCGCCCACGCCCTCGTCGCCTCTCCGTTCAAGTCCGCCTATGTCGCCGCCAAGCATGGCATTGCCGGGCTCACCAAGGTCGTCGCGCTGGAGGCCGCCGAGCACGGCGTGCGCTGCAACGCGATCTGCCCAGGCTATGTCTACACCCCGTTGGTCGAGGGCCAGATCGCCGACACGGCAGAGGCGCGCGGCATGAGCGAGGAAGAGGTCAAGCGCGATGTGCTTCTGGCCGCACAGCCGACCAAGGAATTCGTCAAGCCCGAACAGGTCGCGGCCATGGCGAGTTTCCTGTGCAGCGAAGACGGCAACCAGGTGAACGGCGCCATGCTGCAGATGGATGGCGGATGGGTCGCGCAGTAGGCGCGGCGGCTAGAACAGCTCGGGGCGCAGCACCTGGACATCGCTCACGCTGACCACGCCGATGTGAGAGCCCAGAATGTTGGCGATCTGCTCCAGCGCTTCATCGGCCTTTTCCTCATCCGTGATCGAAATGATCACCACCATGTCGGAGGCCGACGAAATATCGGTGTCGCGCGACCAGCGGTTCTTGCCGCCAAAGCCCGCCATGGACGGCAGGACCGTATAGCCCGTCACGCCAACCTGCTCGAGCACGCGGCAGGCGCGTTTATAGGCCATGCGCTCTATGATCAGCTCGATGCGGCGTTTCTGGTGCAGCTCCATGTCATCAGGCTCCTTAACCGGTGAGGCTGGCCGCAATCCCGGCCATGGCGATGTAGATCGGGATGCCGACGGTCACGTTGAACGGAAACGTCACGCCAAGCGACAGCGTCAGATACACCGACGGCTTGGCCTCGGGCAACGCCAGGCGCATGGCGGCTGGCACAGCAATGTAGGAGGCAGACGCTGCCAGCGTGATGAGCAGCGCCGCATCGCCCACGGGCAAGCCGAGAACGCCGCACACCGCTGCCGTGATCACCGCCGAGATCAGGGGCATGTAGAGCCCGAACGCGAAGGTGGGCAGGTTCATCTGGCGCCAGCCCTGGCGCAGGCCGCGGCCCGCATTCAGGCCCATATCCAAGAGGAAAAGACACAGCACGCCCTGGAACAGCCCCGTGAAGAAAGGCTGGATGCTCGCCGTACCCTCCTCACCGGCGATCCAGCCGATCGCCAGCGCGCCGACCAGCACCACCACCGACGCGTTCAGCAGCACCTCGCGCAAAAGCTCGCCGCGCTCTGAGCCAGCCACCTCGCCGCCGCGCGCAGACTGCCCGCGATGGGCCAGGATCAGCGCGGTGATGATGGCAGGCGTCTCCATCAGCGCGGCTGTCGCCACCAGGTGTCCGCCCGTCTCGAAGCCTGCCAGGCGCACCGCTTCAGTCGCCGCAACGAAGGTCACGATCGAGATCGAGCCGTAGTGGGCGGCGGTCGCCGCCGCATCGGTGCGGTTCAGCTTCGTCGTCAGCTGCAGCAGCGCAAACGCGATGCTCGGGATCAGGAAAGACAGCACCACCCCTGCCGCGAGCACGAGGATGACCTCCGTCGTCAGCGGATTTTTCGCCATCTCGACCCCGCCCTTCAGGCCGATCGCCATCATCAGATAGATCGACAGACCCTTGGAAAACGCTTCGGGCACGGACATTTGCGACCGCAACAGCGCCGCGCCCATGCCGAGCATGAAGAACAGGATGATGGGTGAGAGAAGGGTGGAAAGGGCGGTGTCCATCGGTCGGCTCCCGTAACAGTCGGTGTCCGCCAGGATTGCTCAAGCCCGGGCAATTTCGAGCCAGATAGGGCGCGATTCAGAGGTTTAAACCACCACTTTTTCGAAGTTTCCCGTGGATTCATCCAGCACAAGCAGATCACCCGAACCAATCTCGAACCACGCCCCGCGTAGCGTAAGCGCACCCGCCTCCACCGCTTCGCGAACAAAAGGAAATGTCATCAGGTTGGCGATCGATGAGCGGATCGCCTCGTGTTCCAGCGCGGCGGCAATCTCGTCAGCGCCCGCATCTGGCATGCGCTCGAGAACGCGCGCTCTCGCCTCGGCTGCGATTTCCACCCAGGGCGCGATGAACTCGCCACTGCTGCCCCCATCCAGCGCCTCGACAGCAGCGCGGATACCGCCGCAGCTGCAATGACCGACCACAAGGATGTAGCGCACTTTCAGCGCTTTCACCGCGAACTCCAGCGCTGCGCTGACACCATGAAGCCCCCCGCCCACTTCATAGGGCGGCACGAGATTGGCGACATTGCGCACGACGAACATCTGGCCGGGAATCGTGTCAAAGATCTCGGCAGGCTCAACGCGGCTATCGGCGCAGCCAATCACCATCGTGCCGGGGCTCTGGCCCTCCCCAAGCCGCTCATACAACGCTTGTTCATAGCGCCAGCGCCCCGTGCGGAAGCGTTTATAGCCGTCAACGAGTTCGCGGAAGGCGGGCATCAGAACCTCCAATTGGCAGCGATTTTCCGCAGCGTGTTGACACGGGACTTGCAGGAAAAACCGAAAAGATAGAAGAACGAAGCGTACTGCTGGTTCAAAAAAGGGCAAGTGAAATGCTGCCTGATTGAGGCAGCGACCGTGGCAAAGGTGAAGTGATGGCAACCAAGGCGCGCAAACAGGGCCCAAAACGCAGCGAGGAGTCGCGCACCGCCATCCTGTCGGCCACGCGAGACGAGCTTGCCGAGGCTGGCTGGCGCAAGTTCAGCGTCGACAGCGTGGCCAAACGGGCGCGCGCCTCGAAGCAGACCATCTATCGCTGGTGGCCGTCCGTTGGCGCCATGTGTGTCGATGCGGGCCTGGAGCTGTTGCCCGCGCAAGGCCGGCTCGGCCGCGACCCCGCAGAGCGCCTGACAGACATCTTCAAGCCGCTCGAAACACATGGCGCCAACGGACGGCCACCAGCGATAGATGGTCTGCTTCGAGGCGCGCGCCC
>JBCBGD010000050.1:0-13324 GCA_038527085.1 Pseudomonadota bacterium
AAAATTCGATCCGCTGGATCAAATGATCGCTGCGCGACCAGCTCCGAAGTCTATCGCGCAGGCGAAGCCGGAGCGGAAAACAAGAAAAATGCTTAGAGCATTTCCGCTGCCAGGCGTTTCACATCGTTGGCGCTGAGCGTATTGAGCGCCTCGCTCAACACCGCTGCGCGCCGGGCCATCACCTCTTCCAGCGCCGTTTCGCCCGAGGCAGCCGCTGCGGCGGCCAAGGCGCGTTCGATCCTGTCGCGGTGGCGGCGTGGATTGTGGGCGGCCAGCGCCCGGGCCATTTGCCAGTGCAGCGAAGCATCGCCGGGCGAAAGCTCGGCGGCCTTCGCATAGTGCGCCAGCCCTTCGCTCAGGCTGGCATCCATCATCGCCGCGCCGAAAGATCCGCCCCGGCGCACAACTTCCACATGCCAGACCGCGAGAAACCCATGGCCGTAGGCATTATCCGGATCATCCTCCAGCACCGACTCGACCAGGGCGCGCGCTTCGGTGCCGAGCCCCGTGCGCCAGGCCGCAGATCGCGACAGCCCGCGCACCCTCAGCGACCAGGCGATCGCGAGCTGCAGGCGGCCTTCGGCGTGGCTGGGATCATCGGCGAGCGCGGCTTCGGCCAGGGCTTCAGCGCGCCGCAGCATCTCCTCCGGCGGATCGCCTTCCCCGCACATCACCTCGGCGAGAACAGCGCGAGCCGCCAGCGCATAGGAATCGGCATGGCCGGTTTCTTCCGCCAGGCGCGCCGCCTCCCGGTAGCGGCCCTCGTCGAAGGCAGTAGAGGCCAGCCGGATAGGCTCAATCGGCTCGCCATAGGCAGAGGCGACCAGAAGGCCCGACAGGGCGAAAGAGGCAGCGAGTCTCTTCATTTGCGTCAAAATAGCGCAAGTCATGGTACCCGCCCAGTTATTCCTGAACGGCTAGGGTTCACCGATGCGTGAAGAAGCTTTCCAGACCGATTGCGTTGTCATCGGCGCAGGCGTCATTGGCCTCGCCGTGGCCCGGGCCATTGCGCTCGCCCATCCCGGGCGCGAGGTGATGGTGCTGGAGGCCGAGCCCGCCATCGCCGTGCACACCTCCTCGCGCAATTCCGAGGTCATCCATGCTGGGCTGTATTACGCAGAGGGCTCGCTGAAGGCGCGCCATTGCGTGGCCGGGCGCCGGGCGCTGACGGCCTATCTCGCCGAACGCGGGATCGATCACAACATCTGCGGCAAGCTTGTCGTGGCGACGAGCGATGAAGAAGCCACCGCCCTAGAGGAGCTTCGGGGCAGGGCCCGCGCCAATGGCGTCGAAGGCCTAAGCCTGGTCGGCGGCGCCGCCGCGCGGGACATCGAGCCTGCACTCTCACAGGACACACAAGCCGCGCTCGTCTCCACCGTCAGCGGCATCTTCGACAGCCACAGCTATTTCCTGTCTCTGCAAGGCGACCTTGAAGATGCAGGCGGACAGGTCGTGCTCTCAGCGCCCGTGCTCGGCGGGGCGGTGACGCCCTCGGGGATTGAGCTGACGGTCGGCGGCGACATGCCCGCCTGCCTCACCGCGCCTTGGGTGATCAACGCTGCGGGCCACCACGCGGTCGCGCTCGCACGCACCATTGAAGGGCCTCACCAGGCGGGCCTGCCAACGCCGCGCTATGTGAAGGGGTCCTACTTCACCATCGCGGGCAAGACGCCGTTTTCCAGGCTGATCTATCCGATGCCGACGCGCTCCTCCCTGGGGCTACACTTGACGATCGACCTGGCCGGGCGCGGCAAGGTCGGCCCGGATGCTGAGTGGCTTCCAGAGAGCGCGGCCCCGCCCTTCGATTACCGCGTCGACCCCGCGCGGGCAGAGCATTTCTACGCCGCGGTGCGCCGCTATTGGCCCGGCCTGCCAGACGGCGCGCTGGCGCCTGACTATGCCGGCGTTCGCCCGAAACTGGTCAATGAGGGCGAGCCATCGGGCGACTTTCGCATCGAGGGGCCGCTCCACCACAGCGCGGCCGGGCTGATCAATCTGCTCGGCATCGAAAGCCCGGGTCTCACCTCCTCGCTCGCCATCGCAGACCATGTTGCAGGCCTGGTCGACTGACGCCCTTGCAGAAACCAGGCAGCACGTGTATTTCCCGCGCTTCTCCACGAAGGCGAGATCATCGGTTCGGTAGCTCAGCTGGTTAGAGCGCACGACTCATAATCGTGAGGTCGGGAGTTCAAGTCTCCCCCGAACCACCATTCGCCGTCGTCCGCGCGCATCCACCCAAGCCCTTATAATTGCTCGGCTTTCTTCGTATACTTGTTCCGACGAGTTCGTAACCGTTCGCTCACGGCGTGTCGAAATCGGCGCTTCTGGTGGGGCGATAAATGAAACAGACTGGGGCTGTTCTGAGGTCGGGAGAGCTGCGAACAACCGTAATTGGTAGGACTGAGCAGACTTACGACTCTCGAGACCCAACGCGCGACAGAATCTGCCAAGCGAATTAGCGCTGCGGGCGGGCGTTGATTGGATGCGCTCACACTCCGTGCTTGCGCTTTTTTCATTTTGTGCCTCAATAATTGCCACGATGATTGGTCGAACAGGCATAGACCAAGTGCTGGGGAGGTCCTCAGCCGACTACCAGCTCAGTGAGTGGTGGGACGAATAGCTCTGAAGGCGCGCTGCCGCTTCCGGCAGCTTCAACGCCGCCACATTCGGGCGCCCTGAGACCACAAGACAATTCCTCGGACCCCCGTGCGCGTGCGGCATGATTTGCCCAACACCCAGCCTTTGGGGAGCTTTCGATGTCTGTAATCACATCTTCAAAACTCTTTGCCACGGCGCTTCTTGGCGCCACCTGCCTGCCGCTCTCGGCCTTGGCCCAATCTCCTGAAACCGAGACGCCAGCACAGGTCTCAACACCCGGTGACACTGAGACAGAGGCCGATCAAAGCCGACGCCTCGACACGGTCATCGCGACAGGTACTCGCATCCAGGGTCTTGCCGAGGATAATGCCGTCCAGGCTTTTTCGATCGGGCGCGACGAGATCGAGGAGACCGGCGCACTCTCAATCATTGATGTGCTGGCCGACATCCCAGCAACAGGCGGCGGACGCGGCACCTTCTCAACCTCCACGGCCGGTGCCCTCTCTGGCGACACGCCTCCGGGCGCCGCCTCTGTTTCCCTGCGCGGTCTTGGCGCCAGCTCCACCCTGACGCTTATCAATGGGCGTCGCGCCTCGATCACCTCCTTTGCCCAGGGCCAGGAGAACTTCATTGACGTGAACGCGATTCCCCTTGCGGCCATTGAGCGAGTCGACGTGCTTCCCAATGGCGCCTCGGCCATCTACGGCGCAGACGCCGTCGCTGGCGTGGTGAATTACATTCTGCGTGATGACTTCGATGGCTTTGAGATTGAAGCGAGCTACGGCAACTCCACTGCCGACAGCGACGAAGGAAAGTTCAACGTCAACGCTGTCTGGGGGCATTCCGATGATCGCCAGTCCATCATCCTGATCGGCGATTATTTCAAGCGAAACGCCTTCTTTGATCGCGACCGGGACATCACCGCAAATTCAGTCCGCCCGAGCCAGCAAGGTTTCTTCCCAAGCTTCAACGACCTGTTCCTGATGTTCAACGACCAGACGGAAGAGCCACAGGACGGCGGCTGCGCGGCAGAAGACTTCTTCGATGACGGTAATTTCGGTGATTTCTGCCAGGTCAATACGAACGCGTTCACGGCTACTGATGATGCCTTCGAAAGCGTCTCATTCATGGGCAGCTACAAGCTGGACGTGACGCCAAAGGCGACCTGGTTCAACGAGGTGATCTTCTCGTCCACGGAAAGCGAGGGCACCTCATCCCCGGCCAATTTCTCCCGTGCGCCGGTGGACCCGGAAAACCCGTTCTTCCCACAGACCCTCATCGACGACATCGTTGACGAAGCCAGCATCGACAATCCCGGCACGATCTATGAGGACTTTTTCGGCTTCCCGATCTTCGCCTGGGGCAAGTTCCTCGACCCGCGCGCCGTGGAGGTTGAAAGTGAGACCCTGCGCATCGTGTCGGGCATCCAATATGACTTTGACAATTCCTGGTCGATGGAAGGCGCGCTCACTTATGGCCAGAACGAGTCGACCCAGCGTGGCCTGACCGGCCTCAACCAGTCTGGCGTGTTCTATGACCTGTTGCTCGGCAATCGATGCACTGATGGCTCGAGCGTGGAGCGTTGGGAAGTCGATCCCGAACGGCCAGATGCCTTCTTCATCGGCGACACGTGTGAAGACGCGGGCCTCACGACGCTGTGGTACAATCCTTTCGGCGGACAAGTGAACCAGACCGAGGGCGTGCGAGAGCTCCTGGAGACCACAGCCGAGCGCAATGGCGAAGCGTCGATGTTCCAGGTCGATTTTTCGGCGACGGGTGATCTCTTCGAGTTCAATGGACGCACTATCAAATCGGCCTTTGGCGCGGAGTTTCGCACCGAGGAGTTGACCGATACGCCCTCGGGCGTGGCAGTGGCGACGATCGACAATCCTGAGCCCATCCTCGGTTTCTCGTCCACATCGGCAGATGCCGAACGCGACCAGTTCGCCGTTTTCGCCGAGCTCTATATACCGCTTGCTGACAGCTTCGATATCCAGCTGGCCGGGCGCTATGACGATGTCGATGGCTTTGGATCGGACTTCAATCCAAAGGTCGCCTTCCGCTGGCAGCCCGCAGATCCGATCATCTTCCGCGGGGCCTGGTCGACCTCCTTCCGCGCACCATCGCTCGCCCAAATTGGTGCGGGGACGCGCCTGACAAGCTTCCGCGTGGATTGTTCGGAAACACCCACGGCATGCGCCGACACGAATGATGATGGCTCGGTCGCAGATGAGGATGGCGTCGCGCTTCTTTCTGAGGAAGTCGGAAATCTGGACCTGCGCGCGGAGGAGGCCGAAAGCTTCAACTTCGGTGCTGTTCTCGAACCGACACCGGACCTGACCCTGACGCTGGACTACTACAACATCCGCCACGAAGACCTTGTGGGCGTGGATGAGGACGACTTCATCCGCCGGGCCCTGGCCGGTGAGTTCGCTGTTGTCGATACAGCAGATGGATTCTTGCCCACGGGCACGCCAGGCCTTGAAATCACAGATGGCTTCGTCACCGATGCCCACTTCCAGCTGACCAATCTGGGCTTCCAGGAAACCTCGGGCATCGATGCCACCTACACCCAGTATTTTGATCTTGGTGAACGCGGCAGCCTGGCCCTTCTGGGCGATGCCACCTACCTGCTGGAATTCGAGCGCCAGGCCTCGCCCAATGCGCCTGTGATCGATGAGGCAGGCGAGTTTACCTACCCGCAGTTCCTGGCCAATGCCCGGGTGCGCTGGTCTAACGGCTCGTGGAGGACCACCCTCTCAGCCAACTACACCTCCAGCTACGACGACGATCCGAGCCCGGGCGTGCTGGAAGCGGTCGGCCTGACGGACGATGCGGAGGTCGAGATCGACAGCTGGACCGTGTTCGACTTGTCTGTGTCCTACGATATTGATGACACGACCTTCGTTCAGTTGGCCGTGGACAACCTTTTCGACGAGGACCCACCCCTGGCCTTGGGAACGGGCGCGAACGTGGATTTTTTCAACCACAATAGCCTGGGCCGATTTGTGACGCTTCGCGCCAGCAAGTCGTTCTAGCTTGCCCCTGCGTCGCTCCCGCGGAACTCTGGTTCTTCGGGGGCGGCCCCGTCGGCTTGGAGACTGGATATGGCTGAAGACACGTCAAACAAGGCAGGCGCCCGCGACGGTAAGCGGCGGTTTTCGCCGCCCGACACCTTCTTGATCCTGTTCTGGGTCGCTCTGCTGGCGTGGCTTGCAACCTATATCGTTCCGGCAGGTCAATTCACCGACACCGAAAATGGCGTCAGTTTGGAGAGTTTCGAGACGGTGGGGCGCCAGCCCGCAACGCTCTTCGGAACCGGCGGCGAGACAGGATTCCTCAATCTCTTCTTCGACGGTCTTGTCTCTGGTGGGCCCTACTCGGCGACTGTGGGGCTGATGGCGTTCTTGCTGATCATTGGCGGCGCCTTCGGCATCATCATGCGAACCGGCGCGATGGAGGCGGGTCTGAAAGCCTTGCTGGCCGAGCGCGAAACGCCCGCGGACTGGCTTCCGCCAATCCTGTTCGTGCTCTTCTCCCTCGGCGGGGCCATTTTCGGCATGTCGGAGGAGACCATCGTCTTCGTGATGATCCTCCTGCCCGCCTTCCTGCGCGTGGGATATGACAGCCTTACCGTGATCGCGACCGTCTATGTCGGCACTCAGGTTGGCTTTGCGACCTCCTGGATGAACCCATTCTCAGTCGTGGTCGCGCAAGGCATTGCAGATGTGCCTGTCCTTTCGGGGGCCGGGTTTCGTATCATTATGTGGGCCGTGTTCACCGCTGTTGGCGCGGCGTGGATCTGGCGCTATGCGCGCGCCGTGCAGCGAGCGCCGGAGGCATCGCGCGCCCACGCATCGGACGCGGCGTTTCATGCTGGCAATCCGATTTCGAGCGAGACCACCACGTTCACAATCGGACACGCCCTGATCATCGCGATCATTGTGCTGGGCATCGCCTGGGTGGCGTGGGGCGTTGGCGTTCACCAATACTATTTTCCAGAACTCGGCGCCCAGTTTCTAACCATGGGGCTTGCCGCAGCCCTCGTGGGCCGGGTCTTCCGCCTCAACGGCATGGACTTCAACGCCGCGGCCCAGGCGTTCCAGCATGGCGCGATGCAACTGGTGCCCGCGGCCCTGATCGTTGGCATCGCGAAGGGTGTCGTGATCCTGCTGGGCGGCGATGATCCCTCTGAGCCGTCCGTACTCAACACTGCCCTCGCCTCCATCGCCTCACTTACGTCGAACTTGCCTGAGCCAGTGGCGGGCGTGTCCATGTTTCTCTCCCAGGCGACCATCAACCTTTTTGTGGTCTCTGGGTCAGGCCAGGCTGCGCTCACCATGCCGCTGATGGCGCCCCTTGCAGATCTTAGCGGGCTTAACCGCCAAAGCGCTGTGCTCGCCTTCCAGCTCGGAGATGGCTTCACCAACATCATCGTGCCAGCATCGGCCCCGCTCATGGGATGCCTGGCAGCCGCAAAACTGTCCTGGACCATCTGGGCCGCCTTTGTCTGGCGCTTCCTCGCACTCCTTATTCTGCTCGGCATGGCCACCATGCTGGTCGCAGTTCTCACCGGCTTCAGTTGACGAAAGGCCGCCCATGATCCGCCCCATCGCCCTGAGTATCTTTCTGGCAGGATGCGCCAGCGCCGAAACAGTGACCCAACAAAGCGCTATGTCGCCGGCGCCTGACTGCCGCCTTGTGATCGTGGGCGGCGCGCTCGACAAGGACAATGGCGAAGTGTGGAGCGCATTCTTGGATGCTGCACGGGAGCTGGGCGACATCGCCATTGTCCCTGCCGCATCGGGATATCCCTCCGGCAGTGGGCAGGCAGCCAAGGAGGCGATGGTGCACAATGGCTGGCCGGAAGACCGCATCCGCGTCCTGCCCCTCGCGGTAAAGGATGACCCGGACACAGAAGACATCGATGAGTCGGGGTGGGAAGGGAACGCCGAGACACCGGCAGTCGTCGAGGCGCTTGAGAGCGCAGCGGGCATCTGGTTTACGGGCGGCGACCAGGCCAGGATCGCCGAGTTATTCGGCACGGCAAATGCCCGCCGCCCTGCCCTTGTGGCCAGTCAGAAAGCCTGCCGCAACGGCGCCGTGATCGGCGGCACGAGTGCAGGCGCGGCGATCATGAGCAAGACCATGATTGTGGGGGGCGACAGCCTTCCAACGTTGCTCGGCGCGACCGACCCTGACGAGGGCGCACTGGCCACAGAGGTTGGGCTCGGCTTCTTTCCCCGTGGCATCATAGACCAGCATTTCGGCGAACGTGCGAGAGAAGGCCGTCTGCTCAGCGCCCTTGCGCGCCTTGAGAGTGAGGACGACCGCATCGGCTTCGGCGTGGACGAAGATACCGGGCTGGTGGTCGAGCCGGATGGCGTCATCACGGTGACAGGCTCGGGCCAGGTCACGGTGATCGACGCCCGGCGCACGGCGCTCTCTCGCAACTCAGATCACCTTTCCGCTGACGCCGTAACGCTGCACCTCATCTCCCGCGGCGATCGCTTTGACCTGCCGACAGAAAGGCTGATCCCCGCCGATTGGCGCAAGTCCACATTGGGCGATGAGTATTTCGATGCTCCTTCTGTTGCAGGCACAGGCATCGCCGTGCCTCAACCCAAATATTCCGAGCTGCTCGGCGATGGCCTGTTGGACAATAGCGCTGCGACGCAACTCACACGCTTCACCTTCACGCCTTCTGGCGAGGGATTTGCGTTTACCTTCACACAGGTGCCCGAAAGTCAGGGCTATTGGGGCCGCGACGAGAATGGGCGCGCGGCCTACACGCTCGCCAACATCCGCCTCGATATCCGCCCCATGACAGCGCGCATGGAGACCAGCGAATGAGTAAGCGATCCTCATACGCGCTCGCCATCCACGGCGGCGCAGGCGTGAAACCCGGGCGAGACTATTCGCGGGTCGAGGAGCATCTTGAGACACTGATCGCCAAGGGTGAGGCCATGCTGCGCGCAGGGGAAAGCGCCCTTGATACGGTCGAGACCATGGTGGCTAACCTTGAAGGCTCGGGGCTCTACGTGGCCGGGCGCGGTTCAGCGCCGTCGCGTTCAGGGCGCTACGAACTTGATGCGGCCCTTATGGATGGCGCTCGGCAGGCTGCAGGCGCCGTGGCCAACATCTCAGCCGTCAAGCATCCGATCCAGGCCGCCCGGCATGTGCTCGAGCATTCGCCCTATGTCCTGTTTGCGGGCGAGGGCGCCAACCAGGTGGCCCGTGAAGCTGGTCTTGAGCAAGTTGAGAATCCCGAAGACTGGTACACTCTACCTGCAGGCGTGCTGCAGACCGAGACCGAAGAAGCGGAGTTGCAGCACGGCACGGTTGGCGCTGTTGCGCTCGACCGCAATGGAAACCTGGCCTCGGCGACCTCAACGGGCGGCCTCTTCGGAAAGGCATCTGGCCGGATCGGCGACACCCCTCTCATCGGGGCCGGTACGTGGGCCAGCGACCGTGTTGCGGTCTCGTGTACGGGCCTTGGCGAGTTCTTCATCCTCGCGGGAACCGCCAAGGACGTGGACGCCCGCATGCGCTATGGCGGCGAAACACTCGAGCACGCTGCGAGCGCGAGCCTCGACGACATCGCACGCCTTGGCGGCGATGGCGGACTGATAGCGATTGATACGGAGGGCAACATGGCTCTACCGTTCAACTCCGACGGCATGAAAAGAGCGTGGGTACGCGAAGGCCAGTCGCCGGGCTTCGCGATCTATTCCTGACGCCGATTGGCGATCATCTCCTCGTGCGGCCATTCCAGCCTGGGCGGGGCGCATTTACGTTCGGCGAGACATCACCGAAGACAGCAATCGGCCCGGCTATCTCAGATCGTCAGCCGTTTAGGCCAAAAACTGTCTTTCAATGCCCCGCTCGGGCAGGCTTTCATCAGTACGCAGATTTATTGGCCGAGCTGCGCGATGAGGCTACAGTCGGACAGCAACAGCATCATAGCGTATGGCCTTAGCGTTCTTTCTCTGGTCTGTTATCACTTCATAAAAAATGGGGAGAGGTCATGGACTGGAACAGGCTTGAAGCTGCGCTCAGCGAGTGTCCACTGGTTCCAATATTGAACGTCCCACGCATTGAAGATGCCGGGCCGTTGGCGAGTGCGCTTGCCGCTGGCGGAATCACGGTCTGCGAAGTCACACTTCGAACGGACGTGGGACTCTCTGCGATCGAGGCGTTCAAATCGGCAGAACCCAGCATGATCACGGGTGGCGGCAGTGTGCTCGATTCCACCGCAATGCAAGACGTGCTGGAGGCGGGCGCGGACTTCATCGACTCGCCGGGACTTGATGAGGATTTGTTAGGCGCGATCAATCGCTGCCCTGTCCCTGTCCTGCCGGGTGTGGCCACAGCGAGTGAGGCGATGGTCGCCTATAAGGCTGGCATAAAGCACGTGAAGCTGTTCCCTGCTTCTGTCATTGGTGGCGCGGAGCTCATTCGCGCCTTGGCGGCTCCGCTCCCCGACATGGCCTTCATGCCGACGGGCGGCGTGACGCTGTCCAACATCTCGAGCTTCCTGACCCAGCCGAACGTGTTCAGCGTGGGCGGGACATGGATCACCAAGCCAGAACTCCTTGAGAAAGGCGACTGGGCCTCAATCACATTGCGCGCTAGGGAAGCCCGAAACGAGGCGCGGTCTCTGCGGCCTTAGTGTGACGGCCCGGCCACGACCTTGTCGTCGTACATGCGAGCGATCTCCGTTCCCGTGAAGCCGATCTCCGCAAGGATTTCCTCGGTGTTCTCGCCCAGGCTTGGCGCCCGGCGGGGCTCAACGCGCTCTGTCCCTGAAAACGCGATCGGGTTGCCCGGCGTCAGGAACGAGCCGATGCCGGGGTGGTGCAGCTTTGAGAACATCGGATTGTCTGTGGAGAGGTCCGGGTCGTTGTGGACGGCCTGTTTGAAGGTGCGATACTGGCTCCACGTGACGTCCGCCTTGTCGAGCGCTTCCCCGACAGCCGCCAAGGGCCGCATTTCGAAAAAGGGCTTCAGTATTTCGGTGATCGCATGGCGGTGTTCGAACCGCGCGCCTTCATGCTCAAGGTCGTTGCCAATCTTGCTCGCCAGATCGGCAAGGGCGTCCTGGGTGCCTGTTGCGGTCTTCAGGTTCCGCCACTGGCGAGAGGTGAGCGCCACGACCATGACCCGCTCGCCATCCTTGCAAAGGAAGTCCTGGGCGTAGGCGCCGAACAGGGCATTGCCCATCTTGGGCCGGTCATCACCATTGATCATCACCTCGCCAATAATGCCTAGATTGCCGAGCATCGCGAGCGCCATGTCTTTCAGGGCGAGTTCCACCAATTGCCCTTGACCCGTTATGCGGCGATGGCGCTCAGCCGCGAGGATGCCGAGGGCGGCCTGTTGACCCGTAATGCAGTCCCAGGCGGGCAAAACATGGCCCACGGGCTCATCTGAGTCCTCGGGGCCAGTCGCCATGGGAAAACCCACGGCAGGATTGATCGTGTAGTCTACCTGGGGCCCGCCACTGCGGTCACCCTTCACCGACAACATGATCAGATCGGGCCTGTGTTCCGTGAGGCCCTCATAAGACATCCATCCGCGAACACGGAGATTGGTCAGGAATATGCCGTTCTGCTCGCCCGGCGCGCAAATGAGGCGCGTGAGGACCTCCTGGCCCTGGGGCGTGGACATATCGACGGCGATAGACCGCTTGCCCTTGTTCAGTCCTGCCCAGAAGAGGCTGCGCCCGGTCTTTGTTACTGGCCAGCGATCATAGTCGAGCCCGCCCTTGATCCTATCGAACCGGATCACGTCAGCGCCCATCTGGGCCAACGTCATGCCTGCCAAGGGCGCAGCGACGAACGCCGAGCCCTCCACGATACGCATGCCTTCAAGGATCTTGACCATGGTGCCTCCTTTGTGGGGCGTGCTTATGAGAAACGCCGAGCCCCTTCGGCCTTGGCCAGGACAGTCCGGCACATTTTGAGATTGGCAGCGTCGACCATCTTGCCGTCGACCGTGATCGCGCCTGTCCCGGCGGCTTGGGCCTCGGCATAGGTGTCGATGACGCGGCGCGCAAACTCGACCTCGCGCTCACTCGGCGAAAAGACGGCATTCACGATCTCGGGCTGGCTTGGGTGGATGCACCATTTGCCATCAAAGCCCAGGGAACGGGACACCCGCGCAAAACGCTCCAATCCTTCGGGATCTCGAATGCCTGCATAAGGGCCGTCAATGGCGCGCAGGCCGTTGACGCGGGCCGCAATGGCGATGGATTGCAGGGCGAAATGCCAGCGATGGCCGGGATAGAGGGCATCATTTTCGTCTTCGCCGCCAATCGTTTCCAGCGGCATCTGCATGGAGGCGGCGAAGTCGCCCGAGCCGAAGATCAGCGACTCCAGGCGCGCACTGGTGGCGGCAATCTCATTGATGTTGTCGATGCCCGCAGCTGTTTCGATCAAGGCAGCGATGCCGGTCGGCTCCTTGTGTCCCATGGCCTCTTCGACCTGGTCGAGCATGGTGGCCACGAAAGCGACATCTTCGCGGCGACTGGCCTTGGGCAGGACGATCAGGTCAAGCTTGTCTCCGGCGCCCTCAACGACCTCGATAAGATCGCGATAGGCAAAGGGAGTGTCGAGGCCGTTGATGCGGACCTGGCGCAGCTTGCCGCCGAAATCCAGTGCGTTCAGGGCGGCAACAACATGGTTCCGTGCCTCGGCCTTCATGGTCGGTGCAACGGCGTCTTCAAGGTCGATGCAAACTGCGTCAGCCTTGGCCGCGGCGGCCTTCTCGATCATCCTTGGATTCGAAGCGGGCACGATAAGGGTCGAGCGCTCCAGCCGGAAGGGGCGCGTCTTGCTCACGCCGCCCACTCCATCCTGGCGGTCATGGAGATCGCCCCATCCCCATTGGCGGTGAACAGCTCTACGTTGTTGTGTTCGATTTCGCGGGCATTGAGCGTCATCTCGTCGAAATCGAAGAGGGGACGGACACCGCGAAATGCGAAGCTGGCGGGGGTTCGATCCGGAAACTTCCGGCTGGCGAGGTTGTACAGCAGCGTCGCCTGGAGCGGCCCATGAACAACGAGCCCAGGATACTTTTCCACATCCAGGGTATATGGGCGGTCATAGTGGATACGGTGTCCATTGAACGTCAGCGCGGAGTATCGAAACAGAAGAACCGGGTCGATTTCGAAAGACTCGACATGCTCGCAAGGCGGCACCGGTTTGCCCGGGGGCGGGACGAAGACTTCGGGAATATCGATGTAGACGATGTCTTGCTCTTCCCGCATGATGAGTGCCCCGTTCGCGCTGATCTCATGCACGACCGTGACGAAGACCATCGGTCCGGCCCTGCCGTCCTTCTCCTCGATAGATTGAATGGTCGAGGTCTTCTTTGCCCGCTGACCGACGCGGAGATGGTTTTCGAAAGTGCACCGGCTTCCCGCCCACATTCGCCGGGGGTTAGGTATCGCTGGCAGGAAGCCGCCCCTCTTCGGATGACCGTCAGAACCGATCTCACGCCTGTCGGCGGGCTCGAGGAAATAGGCCCAAATCCATGGGTAGGGCACGGACGTGCCAGTGTCTGGCCGCGCCGCACCATTCGAGCCCAATGTGGCCGCCATGGCGTGGGCCGTGCCGGGACCTATCAGGTCCTCGACCTCTTGCGTTCGCCCGACCCAGTCGCTCCACGCTCCGTCCGCCAATCTTTCCTCCCGAGCGCTATATTTTTTTCGCCCAGATTTGAG
>JBCBGD010000051.1:0-13136 GCA_038527085.1 Pseudomonadota bacterium
ATGGGCTTGCCGAACTGGACCCGCTCCTGGGCATAGGCCCAGGCCTCGTCCACGGCGGCGCGGGCGATGCCATAGGCGACGGCAGTGATCTCGATCTTCTCCACGTCCAGGGCGCGGCCCGTGAGCATTTGGAAGCCGCGGTTCCAGTTCGCCTCGCCGCCGACAATGTTCTCTGCCGGGATGGCGACATCGTCGAAATAGACGTCCATGGATTTGGTGTAGCGCAGGTTTGAATGCTCTAGCGGCTGCATGGAGACGCCAGGCGCATCGGTGGGAATAAGCACGAAGGTGAGGTTCTTGCGTTTCTCGCTCTCGGGGCCCGTGCGCACGAGCGCGTAGATATAGTCGCTCCATTCCGCGCCTGTGCACCAGCGCTTGGCGCCATTGATGATGATCTCGTCGCCTTCGCGCACGCCGCGGGTCTCCACGCTGGTCAGGTCACCGCCGACATTCGGCTCGGAAAGGCCGTAGCAGAAGAACATCTCCCCGCGCGCGAGCTTTGGCAGGTAGGCCTCTTTCTGGGCCTGCGTCCCGTTCTCGGCGATGTTCATGCCGCCATAGAAGGCCGCATGGATGTAGGGCCCGGCCATGGTCGGCCCGCCCTGGCAGAGCTCGTCGATCACCGCGGCAGCGGCGTAGATGTCCTCGCCCGCACCTCCATAGGCTTCCGGGATGGTCAGGCCGATGAGGCCCATCTCGGCGATCTCCCTGAAGAGCGCGCGGTCCCAGGTGGCATCCTTGTCCCATTGAATGCGCTTCTCGCGCGGCATCTTCTCGGCCACCCAGCGCTGCAACTGGCGGCGGACCTCGGTCACGTGCTCAGGCTCGCGGGCGTAGCTGGTCTCATTCATGGCGCTATTCCCCCGTCAGGTCTGGCTTGCGCTTTTCCATGGTGGCTTTCACCGCTTCGGCGCGATCATCGAGATAGTTCGACACGCTTTCCCAGCCGACGCTCGCATCCATCATTTGCGCCGCCAGGGCGCGCAGGGGGATGTTGGTCACCGTCTTGGTCCAGCGCACCGCCCATTTCGGATTGGCCTGCAGCTTGCCGACAAGTTCGCCGACTTTCGCGTCGAGCTGATCGGCGGGCACGGCATAGTTGATCAGGCCGAGATTCTTGGCCTCGGCGGCGGTGAGCAGGTCCCCCGTCATGAGCAATTCCTTCGCCTTCGCGTAGCCGATGAGTTGGGGCCAGATCAGTGCGCCGCCATCGCCGGCCACAAGGCCCACCTTCACGTGGGGGTCGCCGATCAGGGCTTTTTCGTCCGCGATGATGATGTCGCAGAGCAGGGCGATGGTCGCGCCGAGGCCCGCGGCGGCGCCATTCAGGCGGCAGATCATCGGCTTTTCCATCTCCAGGATTGACGAGACGATGCGCTTAGCGTCCCAGGCAATGGCGCGGAACTTTCCCGGGCTCTCGATCTGTTCCTTGAACCAGTCGAAGTCCCCACCCGCGCAGAAGGCCCGGCCCTCAGCCGTGAGGATGATGATGTCGCTATGGGCGTCGCGCTGGAGGTCTGTGAACACGGTGGCCAGCTCGTCATGCATAGCCGCATCGACGCCGTTCACCGGGTTCGCGCCGGAGATGGCCGCTGTGAGGACGGCCCCGTCACGGGAGAATTTGAAGCGGGCGTAGGGCTGGGCGGTGATGTCGAAGTCAGCACTCATGTTTCTTCTCCCACCCTTACAACTCTTCGTCCGAAATTCGCGCCTTCAAACAAGCCGCAGAAGGCTTCCGGCATGCGCTCGATGCCTTCGAACCGTTCCTCGGCGTACTTCAGTTGACCGCTGGCGATCATGCGCGCCATTCCGTCAAGCGCTTCGGGAAACTCTCTTGCGAAATCGAACACGACCAATCCCTGCATATTTACGCGATGGGTGATGAACGGCTTTGTGTTGACGATGCCCGGCGTCTCTTCGGGCGTCAGATTGTAGTCCGCGACCTGGCCCGAGATACAGATGCGGCCATGCTCGCGCATCATGGGCAGGACGCGGTTGACCATGGCATTGCCGACATTGTCGAACAGCAGGTCCAAGCCGTCTGGCATGGCCTCGCCGATCGCCGCGCCCAAGTCGCTCGCGCTCTTGTAGTTGATCGCCGCGTCGAAGCCGGCTTCCTCGGTCAGCCAGGCACATTTCGCGTCGCTGCCCGCCACGCCGACCACCTGGCTCGCGCCCCAGGCCTTGGCGAGTTGACCCGCTGTCGCGCCCACAGGGCCCGCCGCGCTGGTCACCAACACGCGGTCGCCTTGGCGGAACTTGCCGACCGCCCGTGTGCCGAACCAGGCCGTCAGCCCCGGCACGCCGAGAACGCCGATCCACAGCGACAGGGGAATGCCAGGCACATCCGGCACCTTGCCGATGAAGCCCTTGCCCGTCTGCAGCGAATGGCTGCGCCACCCACCCGCGCAGAACACCTTTGTGCCGACCGGAAATGCGCCGTTCTCGCTGGCATCCACCGTGCCGACGCTGAACCCATCCACCGGCTTGCCGAGGGGTAGGGCGGCGGCATAGCTGTCCCCGCCAGACAGGCGCGAGCGCGTGCCGGGATCGACAGAGTTGAACGCATGGGCGACGCGGAACTGGCCCTCGCGCGGGACGGGCAGGGGCTTTTCTTCCAGCGCGAAATCGCTGGTCTTCGGCTTGCCCTCGCAATAGGACGCCAGCACCCATTGCTGAAGTGTATCACTCATGGCCTGCCCGCTCCCTTTCGCAGTGTTTTCGCCAGCATAGGCCCGCCCGCGCGCCTGTCGAGCGAAAGCGCCCTGCAGCAGACTCCAGTGGGGGCGTTTACTCGCGCGATTGACAGTGGCATGAAAGCCACGTGGGGGAGACGGAGTGGAGTGCCCCCATGAACCTGTCGACAGCGATCCCTGCCGCTTTGAGCGCGTTTGCCCTGTTCACGGCCTGCAGTGCGGTACAGTCCAACGCGAACCAGCAGGCGCAGGAGGCGCGCGAGGACACCGGGCCCACTTTCGTCGAGCTTGATCCTGCCGACTATGAACCTCTGCCAGGCGGCTTTGGCCCAGGCGACCCCTCCGAGCCCGGCGCGAAGGTGGCCTATGAGATGGTGGTGGACGCGATCTATGAGCAATATCCCACCCGCGCTCTGGTGGACGTGGTCACGCTCGAAACGCAGGTGGTGGCGGGCCTGAACTACCGCTTCCGCGTGGAGATGACGGGCGCGCCAGAGGCCCGCGCCATCTACCAGGCGAAGGTCTATCGCGACCTTGAAGACACCTATGAAATCACCTCTCTGGAGAAGATTCAGTAGCCGCTCCAGGCGCGGGCCTGGCGGGGCTTGCGCGCACGGGCCCGCCCCGTTACATGTTCGCCCTTCGCGGAGAGGTGGCCGAGTGGCTGAAGGCGCTCCCCTGCTAAGGGAGTATACGGTAATCCCGTATCGTGGGTTCGAATCCCATCCTCTCCGCCAGTTCTTCAGTCCGACGGTTTGAAGTCGAGGGTGACTTGTTTGGGGAGCAGGGCGTCGTGTACGAGATCGCCTTCCTGGCGGGTCCAGACCGCTGTGACGTCGTAGAGGGTCTCACCATCTGAAAATCCCCTCCAGAAGACATGTTCTGCGTTCTCCAACCCGTGGCGGGCGGTGAAGGCGATGGTGCCATCGCGCTGGGAGATCATGTAGGGCCCGACATCGTGGGTGCCCTGTGCCGTCCAGACCAGCATCCCTTCCTGAAAGGACACGGTGCCAGGAACGCTGAATACACCGATCGCTCCGCGCGCCTTGATGTGGCCGGGTACGACAAGACCGTCGAGCGCATCACCCGTCGCGCCTGGGCGGGCCTGGCCTTCTGCCTGCAAGGCTTGCGCGTCAGGTGTCGGTGCAGCCGTTTGTGAGCTGGCGCAGCTTGCCAAACCCAGTGCCACGATCAGGTAGAGGACTGATTTGAGCATACGCTCACTATACAGCACATACCTTCAGTCTCCAAAGGCATGGACGCGGCGTCGTCACATGCCGCTTCGATCAAGCCCGTGGCCTGAGGGCGAGCCGCATCTGCTTTTCGATCTCCAGAAGCACGTAGACGACGACGCCAGCCCCCAGGACGATTCCGGCATAGACTGGTGGCAGGCTTGTGGTTGCGAACACCTCCTGGGCGGGAGGCCAGAAGGTGACCGTGAGTTGCCCAGCGATGACGACGGCGAGACCTGCCCAGACCGCACGGGTGCCGCGCAGGCCCTCCAGCGTGGTGGACGCGCCATGGCGGAAGCGCACGAAGAACAGGTAGGCGACCTGCAGGACGACCAGCGTGTTGAAGGCCACGGTCCGCGCCAGGTCGAGCGCGCCTGTCTCGTTCAGCGTGTAGGTGAAGACCGCGAACACGGTGGCGGCAAACAGAACGGTCGCGACCGCAATGTCCCAGAGCAGGCTGGAGTCGAGCAGGGGCGCATCGCGCCGCCGGGGAGGCTCTTCCATGGTGCCGCGCTCGAGTGGCTCCAGGGCGAGGGCCAGGCCGAGGGTCATTTCCGTGATCAGGTTCACCCAGAGGATCTGGATGGGCGTGATCGGCAGGGTGAGGCCGAACAGCAGCGCAAGGATGACCACGCTGGCCTCGCCGCCGCCCGTCGGAAGGGTCCAGTGCACGAGTTTCTGGATGTTGTCATAGACCCGCCGGCCTTCCGTGACCGCCGCCGCGATGGACGCGAAATTGTCATCGGCAAGGATGACTGGCGCTGCTTCCTTGGCGGCCTCGCTGCCAGTGCGGCCCATGGCGACGCCCACGTCGGCGCGCTTGAGCGCGGGGGCATCGTTCACGCCGTCCCCTGTCATGGCGACGATCATGTTCTGGCTTTGCAGGGCGTTGACCAGGCGCAGCTTGTCTTCCGGACTGGTCCGCGCGAACACATATGTGTTGAGCGCGGCGGTCGTGAGGGCCGCATCGTCCATGCGGTCGAGGTCTTCGCCTGTCAGGACATGGGCAGGGCGGGGCAGGCCGATCTGCGCCGCGATCGCAGAGGCGGTGCCGGCATGGTCGCCTGTGATCATCTTCACCTGAATGCCCGCGGCCCGGCAGTCCGCTACCGATTGAATGGCTTCGGCGCGGGGCGGGTCGACCAGGCCGACAAGGCCCAGAAAGGTCAGGCGGCCTGACAGGGTGTCAGGGGTCAGGGTTTCACCGGTGTCAGCCTCTGCCAGGGCGAGGGCGAGCACCCTTTGACCTTTTGCAGCGATGGCTTCGGTCTGTCTGGCGATGTCTTCGGCATTGATGGGAAGGCGTTCACCGCCTGGTCCGGCCATATCCGTGCAGAGCGTGGTGATCGCTTCGGGCGCGCCTTTGGCATAGATGCGGGCACCGTCTCCAGTCTCGTTCAGCGTGGCCATGAAGCGGTGGCGCGCATCGAAGGGCAGAACTGCGCGACGTGGCGATTCCCCGACGATATCGACGTCGCCTAGGATCTTCCGCGACAGGGCGAGGAGGGCGCCTTCCATGGGATCACCGCTCACCGACCAGACGCCATTGGTCTCGACCAGTGCTGCGTCATTGCAGAGCGCTGCGGCGCGCGCCAAATCCTTCAGGGTGGCGCGGGTCTGGTCGTCCTCCCTTGGCGCGGGAGAGACAGTCCCTTCCGGCGCATAGCCCTCGCCGCTGACCTCGAAAATTGTGTCAGCTGCGAAGACGGACGCCGCGACCATTTCGTTGCGCGTCAGAGTTCCTGTCTTGTCGGTGCAGATGACGGACACCGCGCCCAAGGTCTCAATAGCGGGCAGGCGGCGGATGATCGCGTTCTTGTCCGCCATGGCGCGCACCCCGATTGCCATGGTGATGGTGAGAACGGCGGGCAGGCCTTCGGGGATGGCGGCCACCGACAAACCCACCACCGACATGAAGGTCTCGGTGAAGTCGGCCTTGCGGATGAAAACCCCAAAGGCCAACAGGGCCGCGCCGAAGACCAGGATCAGAAGCGTCAGCCACTTTGCAAAGGCGTTGATCTGGACCAGCAGGGGCGTTTCCAGCTTGTCGACCTGTGAGAGCAGCCCGCTGATCCGGCCGATCTGCGTGTTTGCGCCGGTCTCAACCACTACGCCGCTCGCCTGGCCGGCAGTGACGATGGTGCCGCCAAACGCCATGGAACTCCTGTCTCCCAATGGCGCCTCGCTCTCAACCGGCTCGAGCGACTTGTCAACCGGCAAAGATTCGCCTGTCAGGATCGCTTCCTGAACCTGCAGGTTGCTCACATCGATGAGGCGGATATCGGCCGGCACACGGTCTCCGGCCTCAATGAAAACCACATCCCCGGGCACGAGATCCTCGGCATCGATGGTGATGCGTTCACCATTGCGGAACACCGCCGCGTGGGGCGACAAGAGGGCCTGGATCGCCTTCATCGCTGCCTCGGCCCGGCCCTCCTGTATGAAGCCGATCACTGCGTTGGCCAGCACGACGAAAATGATCACGGCGGTGTCGAGCGGATGACCGAGCCACCAGGTCACGGCGGCCGCCGCGATCAGGACGTAGATCAGCGCGTTATGGAAGTGGCGCAGGAAGCGTAGGATGACGGGTGTGCGCGCAGCACCGGGAGTGCTGTTCGGGCCGTACTGCGCAAGTCGCCGTTCTGCTTCGTCCTGGCTGAGGCCCTCGGGCGCGCTTGAGAGCCTCGCGAGAACAGCGTCCGCGGGTTCGGCGTGGGCGGCGGTCATTGCGATGGATTGATCGGGCAAGACGCGACCCCGGAGCGCTTGATTAATCTGCTCTGAAGAGCCTGCCACGGGCAGGTGCAACACGCTCTCCGTAACACTACGGGGTTGGCAGTTTGACACTGGTCAAGGCGCGCCGTGTCAGTCGGCGCGAGCATCGTCGTACAGATCAAGCGCGCGAGGCTGTCCCATGCCGTTCAAATCCCTCTTCGTCCCGCTAGCCTTCGAGGAGACCGCCAAGGCCTCCATGGAATCGGCCCTCTTATTGGCGGGTTCCTTCAAATCGCACTTGCTCGCCCACCATGTGCGGCAGCGCTATGCGTCCTACCCGCCAATGGATTTCTTTCCGAGCGGTGGCACCGCCTCTGCGATCGTTCAGGAAAGCCACGACGAGGCCACGGCTGCTTTCGCGCGCACTATGCGAGCCGCGTTTGAAGAGGCGTGCGACCGCAACAGCGCCAAGATCGTGCCCGTCACCGAAGCGCTCAAACAAAATGGCGTGACCGCCTCTTGGAGCGAAGCGACAGGCCACGCCTCACAGGACTACAGCCTGGCTGCCCGTATCGCCGATCTCGTTGTCACGGCGGTGCCTGCGCCACGCGACATCTATCTCGAGCGTGAAATCTTCGAGGCCTTGCTGTTTCAGTCAGGCGCGCCATTGATGGCGGTGCCGCGTGACGGGCTGAACGCGCTGCCCCGCCGCCCTCTCGTGGCCTGGGATGGCAGCCTCCAGGCGTCCCGTGTCATCCGCGCCGCGATGCCGTTTCTGATGGACAGCGAGGAGACCACGTTGCTGACGATTGGCGAGACCGATCCTGGCACACCTGGCGTCGAGGCCGCAAAGCTCTGGCTGGAACGGGCGGGCGTGCGCACGACCAGCCGCACGGTGGATTGGCCCAGTGGCCCTGTCGCCGAAAGAATTCTCAACCAGTGCGATGCGTCGAATGCCGACATGGTCGTGATGGGCGGGTACTCCCATTCCAGGCTGCGTGAAGCGCTGATTGGGGGTGTGACGCTCCACATCCTGCGCCATGCCGACCGCCCCATCCTGATGGTCCACTAGGCGCCAGCGATGACCGTCGCCGACGCCCCTGCGCCGCTCGAGCGGTCAACCGACACCACTGCGCTCTTGTCTGCCCGTGGCCTGACCAAGGTCTACGATACGGGCGAGGTAAAGGTGCATGCCCTGCGCGGGATCGACCTGGACATTCACGCGGGCGAACGTGTCGTGATGCTCGGCGCGTCGGGCAGCGGAAAGTCCACACTGCTGAACATCCTTGGTGGGTTGGACCGGCCAACCGAAGGGGACGTCCTGTTTGAGGGCAAGTCGCTGACGAAACGCTCCGATTCCGGCCTCACGCGCTACCGCCGAAACCATGTCGGCTTCATTTTCCAGTTCTACAATCTGGTGCCGAGCCTGACGGCGCGCGAGAATGTGGCGCTGGTGACCGAGATCGCGCGCGATCCGCTCTCGCCGGAAGAGGCATTGACGATGGTCGGTCTTGGCGAACGGATGGACCATTTCCCAGCCGAGCTGTCAGGCGGCGAACAGCAGCGCGTGGCGGTGGCCCGCGCGATTGCGAAGCGGCCCGAGCTGCTCTTTTGCGACGAGCCCACGGGCGCGCTCGACAGCAAGACTGGCGTTCAGGTGCTTGAAGCGCTGGACCATGTAAACCGCGAGCTTGGCGCGACCACGGTCATCATCACGCACAACATTGGCATCGCAGAGATGTCTGACCGCACCATCCGATTGTCTGACGGCAAGATCGCCACGATCACCGATGTGGGCCGCGCAAAACGCCCCTCGGAGCTCAGCTGGTGAACATCGTCTCCGCCCTCGACAAGAAGCTGATCCGCGACCTGATCCACATGCGGGGCCAGGGCCTGGCGGTCGGCGCGATCGTGGCGTGCGGCGTGGCGATCATGGTGATGGCGCTGGGGGCGATGTCCTCGCTGGAGCTCAGCCGTGACACGTATTACGAGCGCTACCGGTTTGCCGATGTCTTCAGCAATGCCAAGCGCGCGCCGGAACGGCTGGTCTCGGAGATCGGCGACATTGACGGTGTGCGCACGGTGCAGACGCGCATCACCCACCTCGTCACGCTCGACATTGAAGGCCTGCGCGAGCCCGCGAACGGATTGTTGGTGTCCTTGCCGGAGTCAGGGTCACCTACGCTGAATGGCGTCCTGCTTTACACCGGGCGCTGGCCCAATCCGGCGCGCCCCGATGAGGCGGTAGTGTCGAAAGACTTCGTCGAGGCCAATGGCTACGACATTGGCTCGACGGTGCGCGCCATCATCAATGGTCGCGCGCGGGACCTGGAGATCGTCGGCATCGGCGACTCGCCCGAACATATCTACATGCTGCCGCCCGGCGCGCTGATCCCCGATGAAAAGCGATATGGCATCTTCTGGATGAGCCGACGGTCCCTTGAGGCCGCGTTCGACCTTGATGGCGCGTTCAATGACGTGTCGCTGGCGCTGTCGCCCGAAGCCAGTTCCCGGCGCGTGATCGACGAGCTTGACGACATCCTCGAGCCCTATGGCACCGGCGGCGCCTATGACCGCGAAGATCAGTTGTCGAACGCCTTCATTGAGGGCGAGATGCAGCAGATGCGCGCCACCGCAGCGATCATTCCGCCGGTGTTCCTCGTCGTCTCGGCGATGCTGATCAATGCCATCCTCGCCCGGATCATTGCCGTAGAGCGCCAGCAGGTCGGATTGCTCAAGGCGTTCGGCTTCGACCAGCGCGAAATCGCCTGGCATTACATCAAGTTGGCGATCGGGATGGTGGTCGGCGGTATTCTGGCCGGGTTCATCCTTGGCGGCGTGTTGGCGCGGCTTGTGGTGGATCTTTACTCCGACACGTTCCGCTTTCCCGACATCATCTATCGGCTGGAACCCTATTCGTTTGCGCTCGGAGCGCTGGCCGCTGGGCTTGCCGCGGTGATTGGCGCGTGGGGCTCTGCGCGCGCTGCGGCCAAGCTTCCGCCGGCTGAGGCCATGTCGCCTGCGCCGCCCACAGTCTATGGCAAGGGCCTGGTGCAGAGACTGGTGGCGGCCATCAAGTTCGACGAGCCCACGCGCATGATCCTGCGCCATATCACCCGTTGGCCCCTGCGCGCAGCCGTGACAGTGCTCGGCGTGGCGGCGTCACAGGCGCTCTTGGTGGGCACGCTGTTTGCCTTCGACTCCATGGACGTGATGATCGAGGGCCGATTTCATCGCACCGATGCCTACGATGCGGCGATCAGCTTTTTCGAGCCTGCCAATGCCGGCGCCATCCGTGAGATCGAGGACCTGCCAGGCGTCCTGTCCGTGCAGGCCAATCGCGACGCCTCCGTGCGCATCCGCAATGGTCAGCATTCTGAGCGGGTTTGGCTGGTGGGCCTTGATCCTGATGGCCGCCAGCGCCGCGTGACCAATGCCGATGGCCAGTTCTTCGAGGTGCCCGAAAGCGGCGTGGCTCTGTCGACGCATTTGGCCGAATTGCTCGATGCGGGGCTTGGCGATCAAGTGAGGGTCGAAGTGTTGGAAGGGCGCCGTCCAATCCGGGAGCTGCCCGTGACGGCGCTGGTCGAGGAATCCATCGGTTGGCCAGCCTTCATGCGCACCGATGCGCTCAACACGCTGCTGGGAGAAGGCGAGGTGGTGCGCGGCGCTTACGTCATGCTCGACCCGGAGCTTGAAGCCGACTTCAGCGACGCCGTCCTGGACCGGCCCGGCATCGCCAGCGTGGCCTTGCAGGGCGCGTCTGTGGAGTCCTTCGAGCAGACCTTGGAAGAGACCATCAACATCATGATGGCCATCTACGCGATCATCGGCGGGTCTATCGCGGCGGCGGTGACCTATAATGCCGCCCGGATCGGCCTGACCGAGCGCGGCCGAGAACTCGCCAGCCTGCGCGTGCTGGGCTTCACCGAAGCCGAGGTGTCATACATCCTCATCGGGGAGCTGGCCTTGCTGGTGATCCTCGCGCTGCCCCTGGGCGGCATCATGGGATATGGCCTCGCCTCACTGATCGCTTCGGCCATGGGCAGCGACCTTTATCGCATTCCGCTTGTCGTGGATCCTTCAACCTATGGATTTTCCGCGCTGATCGTCATCACGTCTGCCTTTGCCTCGGCGCTGTTTGTGCGCATGCGCGTGAAATCCCTCGACCTCATCGCCGTTCTCAAGACACGGGAGTAGCCCCATGCACCTCAACAACAGACTGCTCTTCTGGGCCGTTATAGGCCTTGCCCTGTTCATGATGGCGGTGTGGGCGTTCACGCCCCGCGCCGTTGATGTGGACGTGGTGGAGGTGCGCCGCGCGCCGATGACAGTGTCGGTTACCGAAGAGGGCGAAACGCGGATCCACGATGTGTTTTCGATTTCCGCGCCCGTGTCAGGCACGCTCGAGCGGATCGCGCTCGAAGCGGGCGACTGCGTGTATGAAGGCGAGACCGTTGTGGCGGTGATCCGCCCGGGTGCGGCGCCGATCCTCGACAGCCGGACGGAAGAACAGCTGCGGGCAGCAGCCGACGCGGCGCGCTCCGCCGTGGCGGCGTCATCGGCAGAACTCGACCGTGTGCGCGCAGAGCTTACGCGGGCTGAAGCCGATGCCCAGCGCTACCGCGAGTTGGTGCCTGATGGGGCTGTGTCGCGCCAGGTGCTTGAACGCGCCGAGGCCGATGAGGCGACTTTGCAAGCCGCAGAGCGTGCAGCCGAAGCGGCCCTCGCGATGCGTCGCCAGGAATTGGCGGCGGCCAGGGCGGCCCTGCGCCCGAGCGGCGATGCCGAAGAGGGCGAACTCGTCGATGTTGTAGCGCCCATTGACGGTGTCTTGCTCCAGAGGCTGCGCCAAAGCGAAGGTCCCGTAGCCCAAGGCGCACCGCTGATCGAGGTCGGCGATCCTGATGAAATCGAGATCGTAGCGGACCTTCTGTCAGAGGATGCCGTGCGCATTTCGCCCGGCGACCGTGTGGTGATCTCCGATTGGGGCGGGCCGCCGCTTGAGGGCAAGGTGCAACGTGTTGAGCCGTTCGCTTTCACCAAGATTTCCGCGCTCGGGATCGAAGAGCAACGCGTGAATGTGATCATCGACCTCTCACCCGGCCAGCCTGTGGACCGCCTCGGGCATGGCTACCGCGTGGATGTGGCCGTTGAGGTTTGGACATCCGATGACGAACTCACCGCGCCGATGACCGCCCTGTTCAAGCAGGACCGCGCCTGGTCGGTCTATCGTGTCGAAGGCGGCCATGCGCGGCTGCGCACCGTCGAGGTTGGGCAGATGAATGGGCGCGTGGCGCAGATTCTGGCCGGACTGGAGGAAGGCGACCTGCTGGTCGAACATCCCTCAAGCCGGATCGAGGACCGCGTAAAGGTGAAGGCACGACAGGCACCGCGGCCCGTGGCACCCGAGACCGACCCGGACGTGGTGGACGCCGAACTGGCGGCGGCCTGGGACAATGGGACCAGCGGCTGCGACTTCCTGATCCGCTAGAGCAGCGAGGCGCAATCGCGGGCGATGATGCGCTCCTCATCGGCGACAATGCGCACGATGGGGATGGCGGCGTCAGGGTGCGACAGGACGGCTTCATTGTTCGCGTTTGCGTCCGGATCGAGCTGTGGCCCGAGCCACTCAAGATGTTTCAGGATCCGGGCGCGGATCTCGGGCGCGTTCTCGCCGACACCGCCTGAGAAGGCCACGCCGTCCAGCCCGCCCATGGCGACGGCAAGCGAGCCCGCAGCGCGCGCGATGCGGTAACAATAGAGATCTATCGCTTCTTCGGCTTCGGGCGCATCGCTTTGCAGGAGGATGCGCGTATCGCCAGACAGGCCGGAGACGCCAAGCAGCCCTGACTGTGTGTAGAGCATGTCTGCAACCGCGTCCGGCGCCATGCCTCTGTCCTTGATGAGATGCAGCACAACGCCGGGATCGAGGTCGCCGCAGCGCGTCGCCATGGGAAGGCCGTCCAGCGCGGTGAGGCCCATGGAGGTCGCCACGCTTTTGCCGTCGACCATGGCGCAAGCACTGGCCCCGCTGCCGAGATGCAAGGCGAGTACACGCTTCGGCAACTCCCCAAGAAGCGCGGGAAGCGTTTCGGCAATGTGGGCGTATGACAAGCCATGGAACCCGAACCGCAGAACGCCTTCCTCGCTCAATACCCGCGGCAAGGCATAGAGTTCGGCCAGCCTTGGCATGGTGCGGTGGAATGCGGTGTCGAACGACAGGGTCTGAACGGCCTCCGGCAACGCCTCTGACAGCGCGCGCACGCCCGCCAGATTGTGCGGCTGGTGGGCGGGCGCGAACACCGACAGCGCATCGAGTTTTTCGAGCACATCATGGTGAGAGATGGCCGGACCGCCATAGAGCTTGCCGCCATGCACAATGCGGTGCCCGACGCCGACGAGTTGCAAATCCTCTCGCCAGCCAGCCAGCCAGGGCGCGAGACGTTGCATCAGGTCAATTGCGGAGGTCGCGCCATTGATCGCCTTAGAT
>JBCBGD010000052.1:0-12807 GCA_038527085.1 Pseudomonadota bacterium
GCCTGTTCGAAATGCACCCAGATGTCGCCACCCGTATGGGCGGTGGGCTCGTGATGGAAGTGCACGGTTTCGCCGTTCATGTGGACCTTGAGCCCTTCAGTGATGTCCACACTGGGCAGGAAGTCGCCGCTCAGCGGATCGGGCGTGCGGCCGGTCAGCTGGCTGGTGACGGGGTTTTCCAGGGCCGGGCGCACGGACGGGTGGGCCATGATGATTGCGCCCTTCTCGGCGAAGTATTTGTTTCCGAGTACATGGTCGCCATGCAGGTGGGTGTTGACGACCAGTTCCACATCTTGGCCTGAGATCTCGCGCTGTGCGTCATCGATCGCAGGCGCGAGCGGCGCCATCTGCGTGTCGACCATGAACACCCCATCCTCGCCGACCAGCACGCCGACATTGCCAGCGCGATTTGTGATCAGCGCATGGACGCCGCCGCCCAGATCGATGCTCTCAACGGGCGTGTCTGTCAGGTCCTGCGCGTGGGAGGGAGCCGAAAGCGGGATTGCAACGGCAAACGCGGCGGCAGCCAGAAGGGATTGAATGCGCATAGGATGCCCTCGTCAGTGGTCTCAGGCAGAGCTAACGGCCTACCGTGTGCTGGCAAGTCACTTACCTGTGTTTCCCTACGCAGTTTTACGGACTGACGCGGGCATGGGTCATGCCCAATGGTGGCAGCAGATCATCAAAGGAGCTTGCCCATGGCCCACACGCCCCATGAACTCGCCGAGGAGTTTCCCGAATTCGTCGACCGGATTCACACGCTGAAGACCAGCGATGCCCATTTCGCGCGCCTCGCCGATGAGTATCACGAGATCAACCGCGCCATTCACCGGGCCGAGACCAAGGTGGAGCCTGTCTCCGATACCGAAGAAGAAACCCTGCGCAAGAAGCGCATGGCGCTGAAAGACGAGCTTTACGGGATGCTCAAGGCCACGGCCTGAGGCGGTGCATCGATGCGCTCGATAATCACTTCGATCACGTCGCCGCTGCGCTCCAGCGCGGCCAGTTCCGCCTCTAGTGCGGCGGCGTTGATCTCGCGCGTGGTGCGTACCACCGCGCCGGTCGCGTCGGCCGTGAGGATGATCAGGCGCAGGGTGCGCTCGGTGCCATCCAGCACGCCATCTGCGACCCAGACCGTGAACTTGCCTGCCTTGTAGGTGCCATAGCCTGCGTAATAGACGCCCTTGCCCGCCAGTTTCACGCCTTCATAGGCGGCTTTGGCAGGCGCGGTGACGATGCAGGCCGTCAGGCTCCAGGGCAGCAGGCAGAGAAGAAATGCGCGCATGCTCCAACGCTTAACGCGCTGCGCTGCCTTCCGAAAAGAGGCCTAGCGCACATCGCGGTAGCGCAGGGCCAGCTTCTCGGACGGCATGCCGAGGCCCCACAGAATGCCGATCTCTAGATATTTGAGATTGGCGCCAAGCCCGCCCCAGGCCGCCACGCGGCGATCTGAAGAATAGATCAGCCGGTGGACCTGGCGCACTCTTCCTTCGCCCGCCCGCACCAATCGCAAAAGAAAGTCGGCCTCCTCCATGATCGCCTGATCGGGATCGTACCCGCCTATGGCATGGAAGGACGAGGCCCGGCAGAAGATCGCCTGGTCGCCGAACAGGAGCCGCGCGCCGCGCAGAAACGAGACCGGCCTGAAGAGGGCCGGGGCGTAGTAGGTCTTCAGGTAATTGTGCGCGCTTGTGGCCCAGCGGGTGCGGTCCGGCCCGCGCATGATGGAGACAAAGCCGCCACAGGCGGTGCCTGGCGTATTGAGTGTGTCGGCGATGGTTTCAGCCATGTCAGGCGGGGCAATCGTGTCAGCGTGCAGGAAACAGAGGTGCTCGCCTGTGGCCTGCTCGGCTCCGGCGTTCATCTGGCGCGCGCGGCCTTTTTGGAGGCCTGTCACCACCTTGGCCCCTGCATTGCGAGCGATCTCCACGGTTGCGTCCGTGCTGCCTGCATCGGCGATGATCACTTCTGGCCGCGTCCCGGTCATCTGGTCGATGGAGGCGAGCGTGCCTGGCAGGGCCGCCGCCTCGTTCAAAGTCGGGATGATCAGCGAAAGGGTGGGCGCCGACATGGGCGACTCCATGAGCGAGCCTTGTCAGTAATGTAGCCCATTTCGCCGGCGGCAGGATCACGCCTTCGTGTGAAGTCTCAGTCCGACTGAAGCAGGCCTTCAAAATAGGCCACCGTCGCTTCGAGCCCCTTGCGCCGCGCAATCTGAGGTTCCCAACCGAGTTTTTCCCGCGCCAGGGTGATGTCGGGTTGGCGTTGTTTGGGGTCATCGCTCGGCAGCGGCTCGAAGACGAGTTTTGAGCGTCCGCCGACAATGTCGAGGATTTCCTCTGCCAGGGCCTTGATGGTCATCTCGTTCGGGTTGCCGAGATTGACGGGTCCGGTGAAGCCATCCGGGCTGTCCATCAGGGCGATCAAACCCGCCACGAGATCGTCTACGTAGCAAAAGCTGCGGGTCTGGTTGCCGTCGCCATAGAGCGTGATCGGCTGGCCCTGGAGCGCCTGGAGAATGAAGTTCGACACCACGCGGCCGTCATTCACATGCATGCGCGGGCCATAGGTGTTGAAGATGCGCGCCACCTTGATGTCGAGGCTGTGCTGGCGGTGGTAGTCGAAGAACAGCGTTTCTGCCGCCCGCTTTCCCTCGTCATAACAACTACGCACGCCGACGGGGTTCACATTGCCCCAATAGTCTTCCTTCTGGGGGTGGACCTCCGGGTCGCCATACACCTCGGAGGTTGAAGCTTGGAGGATCCGCGCGTTCAGGCGCTTGGCCAGCCCCAACATATTGATTGAGCCATGGACGGATGTCTTGAGCGTCTGGACGGGATCGCGCTGGTAATGGATCGGCGCGGCGGGGCAGGCCAAGTGGAATATCTGGTCGCACTCCACATAAAGCGGGAAGGTCACGTCATGGCGGATCAGTTCGAAGCCAGGATTGAACAGCACATGGGCGATGTTCGACTTCTGGCCGGTGTAGAAATTGTCCACACACAGCACCTCATCGCCGCGCGCGAGAAGCGAATCGATAAGGTGCGAGCCAAGAAATCCAGCGCCGCCCGTGACGATGATGCGTTTTGGTGTTTCAATCATGGCGCAGTGTTTTCACCAAGCGTCGGGTGCGGCAAGTTTTTTTAATAGACAGGCCCATGGCGCTGGCGAAGGGCTTGTTCTATAATCGTTCCGCACTGTTAAAGGCGATTTCGAGGCGCGGTTAACGAGTCGTTAGCAGCTTTTCCACCGGAAAGTTCCTCGCACGGACGAATTCGCATGTTGACGACCGATTAACCAATCGACCACTATATCTTGTGGCTAGGGGCTGGGTTAACACTGCATATGGCAGTTTTGGCGCCGCATCCTATATGGATTGTACAGGATTGAGGGTAGACACAATGTCCGCGAACAAGGCAGCAGTGACGGTAGATTCAGCAGGTGTGCGGCGGGGAAAGCCCAAGCGGACAGCCGCGCCCGAATTGAAGATCGTCGACACGATTGAAGTGGTCACGGACGCCTCGCGTGATTCGAATCTCACCGAGTTCGGCAAGGTCACCCTCCAGGACCGTTACCTTCTGCCTGGCGAAAGCTTCCAGGACATGTTTGCGCGTGTGGCCAAGGCCTATGCCGACGATCAGGACCATGCCCAGCGCCTCTACGACTACATGTCGAACCTGTGGTTCATGCCGGCCACGCCCGTGCTTTCGAATGGCGGCGCCGATCGCGGTCTGCCGATTTCCTGCTTCCTCAACCAGGTCGGCGACAGCCTCGACGACATCGTCGAAACCTGGAACGAGAATGTCTGGCTCGCGTCAAACGGCGGCGGCATCGGCACCTATTGGGGCAATGTCCGCTCGATCGGCGAGAAAGTTGGCCAGAACGGACAAACCTCGGGCATTATTCCCTTCATCCGCGTGATGGACAGCCTCACCCTCGCCATCAGCCAGGGGTCGCTGCGCCGCGGGTCTGCGGCCTGTTATCTCGACATCCACCACCCGGAAATCGAAGAATTCCTTGAGATTCGGAAGGCGTCAGGCGACTTCAACCGCAAGTCCCTGAACCTGCACCACGGCATCAACATCACCGACGACTTCATGGAAGCAGTGCGCGCCGACGAGGAATACGGACTGCGCTCGCCAAAGACAGGCGAAGTGCTGCGCACGGTGAATGCCCGCAAGCTTTGGCAGAAGATCCTGGAGCTGCGCATCCAGACCGGTGAGCCCTACCTGCTCTTCACCGACACGGTGAACAACGCCATGCCGGCCCACCAGCGCGAACTTGGCCTGACCGTCACGCAATCGAACCTGTGTTCAGAGATCACCCTGCCGACCGGCCAGGACCACCAGGGCGTCGACCGCACCGCCGTCTGCTGCCTGTCGTCGCTGAACGCCGAGAAATTCCTGGAGTGGAAATCCGACGAGCGCTTCCTTGAGGACATCTTCCGCTTCCTCGACAATGTGCTGACCGACTTCATCGAGCATGCGCCGGATGAGATGTCCCGCGCGGTGTACTCGGCCCAGCGCGAGCGCTCTGTCGGTCTCGGCCTGATGGGCTTCCACAGCTTCCTGCAGGCCCAGGGCGCACCGATCGAGTCGCCCGCCGCCAAGGCCTGGAACAACATGATGTTCAAGCACATCCGCAAGGGCGCCGATGCTGCCTCTGTGAAGCTCGCAAAGGAGCGCGGACCCTGCGAGGACGCGCGCGACGCGGGCATGATGGCGCGTTTCTCCCACAAGATGGCTGTGGCGCCGACCGCGTCGATCTCCATCATTTGCGGCGGCACGTCGGCGGGCATCGAGCCGATCCCGGCAAACATCTACACCCACAAGACCCTGTCGGGCTCGTTCACGGTGAAGAATCGCCAGCTTGAGGCGTTGCTCGATGAGAAAGGCCAGAACACCGATGCGGTCTGGTCCTCCATTCTCGAGCATGAAGGCTCGGTCCAGCACCTCGATTTCCTGAGCGAGCAGGAGAAAGCGACTTTCCGCACGGCGTTCGAGATCGACCAGCGCTGGATCATCGAACTGGCCGCAGACCGCACGCCCTATATCTGCCAGTCGCAGTCGCTGAACCTCTTCCTGCCCGGTGATATCTCCAAGTGGGACCTTCACATGCTGCATTGGACGGCATGGGAGAAAGGCCTGAAGTCGCTGTACTACTGCCGTTCCAAATCGGTGCAACGGGCTGCCTTTGCTGGCTCTGAGAAGGCTGAAGCGTCGGATTTGGAGACGCCTGAGACCGATTATGAGGAGTGCTTGGCCTGCCAATAGGCGCCTGAGCCCAACAGTCTGAAATCGTTGGGAAATTGAAATTGGTTAAAAGAAGGGCGGTGCTTTATTAAGCGCCGCCTTTCAATTTATTGCTGTAAATTCAGACGACGGCAGCGTTTTCCCTGCATAAATGTTGCAGGACGGCACGTTAAGACGAACCCTGTTTTTAGGGGTTCAGGAACCGTACCCTTTTATGGTACGTTAAAGACGAGCTGCTCAACTGGGGAAAGTAGAGCAGGAGCAGTTCAACATGTCGCGAATGGGGCGCATAATGGTGATCGCTACGTCAAGTCTCGCATTTTTCGCCTGTCAGGGCTGCGTCGGCACCATGACTGGTCAGCCTGCCGCAGACATGCCCCTGCCTGTTGCCGCAAACACCGCAGTGGTGAGCGAAGGCATCCGCATGGCCACTGACGGCGCCTTTGAGGGTGACATCACCGCAGCATCCCCGGTCAGGGCGGTATCGGACACCTATTTCACGATCAATGAAGCGCCGGGTCCGCAACTGGCGGCGTCTGTGTCATTCGTTGCAGATACGACAGAAATCGCCCCCTGGGCGACGGACGCTTTCTCGATCAAGGACACCAAGACACTGCTGACCGACATTGAGTGGTCAGGCAATGAGGCGGTGCAGACCTTCCAGGGCTCCATGAGCGCCGCACGCCTGATCCGGCCGGTGGTCGAGGACAAGAATTTCGCGGCCGAATTTGCTTTCGGTGCGCCTCGCGAGGAAACGGGCCTGGCCTTTGACCTCAACCTCGTCCCCAGCGTGTCCTACCAGGAAGAGGGCGAGTTCGAGACCCGCCGGGTCGGCGCGGAGATCCGCCTTGGCCGCGACTTTGACCAGCGCGGCACCCAAGCGGTGGCCGACAGCTGGTATGTCTTTGCCGGAACCGAGGGCGAGGCGCTCGTCTGGGAAGCTGGCGAATATGGCTTCTCCAACGTGACGGGCGCGATGGCGCTGCGCGACCAGGTCACCGTCGGCGACATGCAGGCCGGTGTCTCGATCCAGCGCGGACGCGGCCAGCTGTCACTCAGCTATATCCGCCGCGAAGTGGAGTGGCGTGACCGCAATGGCGGGGCCAGCACGAATGAAGACTTTGCGGGCATCAGCTTCACGCTGAAACAGTAATCAGCCGCCGATTTCTGGCCCGACGTGGGCGCCTGAATAGACAGGCGCCCTCTTTTTTTGAGGATCAGACTGCGGCAAGCGCTTGATCCAGGTCGGCGATGATGTCCTCGGCGTCTTCTATGCCTACAGAAAGACGCACCACATCCGGCCCTGCGCCGGCTGCGGTTTTTTGCTCGTCTGACAGCTGGCTGTGCGTGGTCGAGGCGGGGTGGATGATCAGCGAGCGCGTGTCGCCGATGTTGGCCAGGTGGCTAAACAGTTTTGTGCCCGCCACAACGCCGCGCCCTGCTGCATCGCCGCCCTTCAGGCCGAATGTGAAAACCGCGCCGCCCTTGCCATCCAGATAGCGCTGGGCGCGCGCATGGTGTGGATCGTCCTCCAATCCGGCATATCGCACCCATGCGACTTTCCCATGAGATTGCAGGTATTTCGCCACTTTGAGTGCGTTTTCGCAGTGTTTTTCCATGCGCAGGGGCAGCGTTTCGCAGCCCGTCATGAACAGGAAGGCGTTGAAGGGTGACAGGGCCGGGCCGAGGTCGCGCAAGCTGAAAGCACGCGCGGCGATGGCGAAAGCGATGTTGATGTTGGACCCGTCAGGCCCCATCGGCAGGGCAGAGAAGGCGTCATTCAGCACCAAGTCGTTGTAGAAGCTGAGCGGCTTGTTCAGCGTCGGGAACTTGTCGGCCTGGGCGCTCCAGTCGAAATTGCCGCCATCGACGATCACGCCGCCGATCGAGTTGCCGTGCCCGCCGATGAACTTGGTCAGGGACTCCACGATGATGTTCGCGCCATGCTCCAGCGGGCGGCACAGGGCGGGAGAGGCCATCGTGTTGTCGACAATGTAGGGCACGCCGTGGCGCGCCGCGATCTCAGCCACGCCAGCCATATCCGTGACAAGCCCCCCCGGATTGGCGAGGCTTTCGGTGAAAACCGCGCGCACATCCGGGCCCATGGCGCGCTCGAAGCTGTCGAGGTCATCAATGTCGGCCCATTCCACGCCCCAGCCGAACTTGGCAAAGCCATGGGCGAACTGGTTCAGCGAGCCACCATAGAGTTGCTTGGCCGCGACGACCTTGGTGCCGGGCTCCATGAGCACGTGCAAGGCGAGCAGTTGCGCAGCGTGACCCGAGCCCACGCCCAGCGCCATGGTGCCGCCTTCCAGGTCGGCGATCCGGGCCTCCAGCGCGCCGTTTGTTGGGTTGCCGATACGGGTGTAGATGTCGCCGAACTCCTGCAGCGCGAAGAGCTTTGATGCGTGGTCGGCGTCCTTGAAAACGAAGGACGAGGTCTGGTGAATGGGCTGGGCGCGCGATCCGGTGACCGGATCTGGGGCAGCGCCAGCGTGAATTGCGCGGGTTGAAAAACCGGTCATGGGAAGCTCCTCGCCTGCTGTTGTGGTGTTGAAACAGACTTTGCCGCCGCTCTCGGCCACTGGCGAGTCTTGTCTGCTCAAGCTACAGGCTAGATAAGCTGACGAAAACGTCGATGTCATTAGACCTGTCTGGAGGAGACACCGCGAGATGATTGACCTGACAACGATCCGCCATGTGGCAGACATCACGCGAGAACAGGCGCGCATCCGGGGCGGGGACACCGCCATCTGGTTCGAAGGTCAGGAAACCAGCTTCGCGACGCTCGACGCGCGCGCCAACCAGGTCGCAAATGGATTGATGGCGGCTGGCGCGCAGGTCCAGGACCGGATCGGCTACCTCGGCAAGAATCTGGATGTCTTCTACGAGTTGGTGTTTGGAGCTGCCAAGGCGCGCATGGCGCTGACGGGCATCAACTGGCGTCTTGCCGCGCCGGAGCTGCAATTCATCATTTCAGACGCGCAGATCTCGGTGCTGTTCGTTGCTCAGGAGTTCCATCAGGTCATCGCCGAGATCATGAATGATTGCCCAGCCCTGAAGATGATCGTCAGCCTGGACGACCAATGGGGCGCCTGGCCAGCCTATACCGACTGGCGCGGGGCGCAGAACGCGACTGACCCCAACCTGCCGATCGATCCCGATGACGATGTGGTCCAGCTCTATACCTCGGGCACGACCGGATTGCCCAAAGGCGTTCAGCTGACCGACGCCAATTACATGGGTTTCTTCGCCCAGGCCGGCGAGCTGGAATGGTCCAGCTATGGCGCGGGCGAAGGCGTGATGAACGCCATGCCCCTGTTCCACGTGGCGGGCGTGAATGTCGGCATTCTCGCGGCCTTGCAGGGTGCCAAGACGGTGGTCCTGCGCGAAATCGACCCGACGATGATCCTCGACGTGCTTGAACAGCAGGACATCCGCCATGCCTTTTGGGTGCCCGCGGTCATCCTGATTCTGACCCAACAGCCCGGCGTGCGCGAACGCGATTTCTCCAAGCTGAAACAGGTGTTTTACGGCGCCTCACCGATCGCAGAAGATCTTCTGCGCGAAGCAGTCGACATCATGGGCGCGCGGTTTACACAGCTCTATGGCCTCACCGAGACTGTGGGCGCGGGCACGTTCCTGCCGCCAGAGGCCCATGATCCGGCCTGGGGCAAGCTGCGCAGCTGCGGCGTGCCGTGGCCGGGCGCGGTGGTGCGCTGTGTTTCAGCCGACGGCGCAGATGTGCCCCAGGGCGAGGTCGGCGAGATCGTGATCGCGTCGGACTTTGTGATGAAGGGCTATTGGAACCGGCCCGATGCGACCGACGAGGCGATCCAGAACGGATTTTTTTACACGGGCGATGCCGGATATTTCGACGAAGACGGCTTCCTCTACATCCATGACAGGGTGAAGGACATGATCGTGTCGGGCGGCGAGAACGTCTATCCGGCCGAGGTCGAGAACGCGATATTCGGTCATCCTGGCGTGGCGGACGTAGCCGTGATCGGCGTGCCAGACGACAAATGGGGCGAGGCGGTGAAGGCGATCGTGGTGCCCAAACCGGGCGAAGCGCCGACGGCCGAAGACATCATTTCCTTCTCGAGAGAGCGAATTGCGGGCTACAAGGCCCCTAAAAGCGTCGATTTCATCGATGCCCTCCCGCGCAATCCCTCCGGCAAGATCCTACGCAAGGATTTGCGCGAACCCTATTGGCAGGGACAGGAACGCCGCGTCGGCTAAAAATCGCAAAGCGCGGTAACGCTTGGGAAAACAAGCGCGCGTAAGATCCCCCAAGCTGATCAGGCTTTGGGAGGCCATCCATGTACGACGCGCGCAGTTCGACGGGCGACAATGCCAACATCGTATTCGGTGTGGTCACGCTCGTGGTCGTTGGCTTGGCCTTTGCGCTCGCATGGTTCGGCTCGGGCCTTCTTGGCGGAAATGGATCGGGCGGCTCCGGCAAGCTCGCCGCAGCAAACCCGGTCGTAATCGCTTCGGACTCGCCGCTATTGCAGGCTTTTCCCTCTGCAGATGAACAGCGCCTTCTGAGCGCGCTCGCCAGCCTGGACAAAAATCGCTACGCCGAGTTGGAGGCGGACATTGCCAAGGCGCGCGGCCGCGACAAGCAGATCGAACTGCTCGGCGAGGCCACGGGCAGGGCGCTTCTCGACAATGCCGATCATCTCGCCCACGTCTCAGCGGCCGACCTCAACGGCATGCTCGACGCGGCGACGTCCGCGCTGACCAAGGTGAAGGCCAACAACCGAGAGCTGTGCCTCGGCTCGACCTACTCAGACTTTGAGCATCTGAGCCCGCGCCAGGCCCAGCGCGAGGCCGAACGCCTGATGCAACGCGCCGGGTTCGACAAGGAAAGCGCCCACGCCATGGGCGTGGCGATGCAAGCGGACTTGCTGGAAATGACGCTTCGCGCCCGCGCCAATCCCCAGCGCCACGGCAAGCTGACCTCTCAGGACGAAGCTGCGTTTGAGAGCCTCCTCATGTCCTTCATGACCGATCCGGCCTTCATGAGAATAGCGATGGCCGACAATCAGCAGCAAGCCATGGCCAACCTGAACGTCTGCGACATGGGGTTGAAAGTCCTGCGTGAGGTGCGCCGCCTGCCAGATGGCACCAAGGCCCGCGCCTGGGCCTCGGTCTTCGATATGCCGGAATTCCGCCGCGGCCTGCGCCAGGCGAAGAACTTCTCGTTCTAGCTTCACTTCCCCTTACGACACTTCGGCGAAGACCGCGTCTGTCGTTTCATCTTTTACCCCCTTGGCGACATCGGCCTTCGAGGTCATCTTGGCGCGATGATTGAGAAGACGATCCGCGCTTTCCTGGACCAGATCAAATTGCCAGAGGTGACCGTGCCGGATTTCTCCGGCCTGGACTGGGCCCAGTCCACCGACCGTCTGCGCAAGAGCTTCTATCGTGCCAGCCGGTCGGTCGAGACCGACGCGCCCCAACTGGCAGAAGTCTCCCATCTTCCGGTCGAAGGCGCCGATGGCACCCTGAAAGCGCGGCTCTATGTGCCTCTGGCCGCGGGTATTGGTCCTGGCCCCGCCATTGTCTTCTTCCACGGCGGCGGCTTCGTGCTTGGCGATCTCGACAGCCATGACATGATCTGCCGGCGCCTGGCCCACGGCTCGCGCTGCCGGGTGCTGTCGGTCGATTACAGGCTTGCGCCGGAGCACAGGTTCCCTGCCGCCCATGCCGATGCCGAAGCGGCCTGGACCTGGATCCTCGGCCATGTCGACCACCTCACCTTTGATCCTGAGCGGATCGCCGTGGCCGGTGACAGTGCAGGCGGCAATCTCGCCACCTTTGTCTGCCAGCAGATGAACCGGACTGGCGGGCCCATGCCGGCTTACCAGCTGCTGCTTTACCCCTTGGTCCAGTTCGCCGACATCCGCGCCGCCAAGCTGAACTTCCAGCAGGGCGGTTTCTTCATCTCGCCCAACCTGTTCGACTATTTCCGCGACGCCTACATTGAGCATGAGACCGACAGGATGGACCCGCGCGTCTCGCCGCTTTTTGCGCCGGAGGAGGATTTCCGCGGCCTGCCACCTGCACACTTTGTTTTGTGTGGCTGGGATCCGCTCCAGCATGAAGGGCGCGCCTATGCCGACAAGCTGGCGAGCTTTGGCGTTCCTGTAACGGTGCGCGAGCATCCCGGCATGGTGCATGGCTTCATGAACCTGACAGCTGTCTCGACGCCCGTCAGGGACGCAATCCATGCCAGCGGAGAGGTGGTCGGCCGAGCGCTGGGGGCGATTGATACACCCTGAGATTGCGCTTGAGCAGTCAAATTAACGTCTTGTGCACACTGGTTACGCCATTGTTGCGCCAATGATTTGTTCAGGTTTGGGCGGCCGATCACGCTTGGGAACGGTTTGCGTCCTGTGCCTGAGAGGCAGCGCAAGGCAGATGCAGGTTTTCTCTCTCCGTCGCACCAGGTTGGGCGCCGCCTTTGCGGCGGCGCTGGCGGCTGCGCCTTTGGCGTGGGGGCAGGCGACAGTGGATGACCCCGATGCTGACGCCAACCAGCTGATGTCCCGCCTGGATGGGCCGGGTGTCACCCTTTCAAACCCCAATATCCCGGCTGCAAACGCATCGGATTCTCCGCAAGCCTATGGCCTTTTTTCAGATGGTATCCTCGGCGCTGGCCTGGAGATCGACCGCGGCATTGTGATGACCACGGGCACGGTGGCGGAAGCCCTGACGAGCAACAATGACGCAAACATTACCGAAGGCGTGGCGACCACCTACACTGACACGGACGTGGCGACCATCGATCCTTCGGCCAACCACAACGTGGCCATCTTCGAGTTTGACGCCACGCTCGACCCATTCGTTACTGGCCTGTCGATCAATTACCAGTTCGGCTCTGACGAATATCCCGACTATGTCGGCTCGCAGTTCAACGACGTGTTCGCGTTTTTCGTGTCGGGGCCCGGCATCACTGGCACCCAGAACATCGCCCAAGCGCCTCTGGGTGGAAATGTGCGCATCAACAACATCAATATCGGCACAGTGGGCTGCGCCGACGACGGCACGCCTCAGGACCTGAGCCAAAGCGCATTCTATATCAACAATGGTCACACCACGGCGCTTCCAGGCACCTGCCAGCCGGACCCACCAACGGGCCCGTTTCCCGTCGTCACCGAATTCAACGGATTGACCACCAGGCTCACCGCCGAAAGTCGCGGCCTGACATCTGGCTCGACCTATCGCGTGAAGTTCGCCGTGGCCGACGATACCGACCAGTCTTTCGACACAGGTGTCTTCATCGAGTTCATCTCGGGCATCTATGACCAGGACCACGCCGATGCGCCATCAAGCTATGGCGCCCCGGAGCACAACATCACGTCTGCGCTGCTCCTTGGAACGACACGCACGGTGGAGGCGGCAGGATACAACGATCCCAACGCTGCAGGTGATGTGGACGACGGCGTGACCCTCCAAACCATGAAACAGGGCGTGGCCACCATCATCTCAGCCGACGTCACAGGCACGGGCGGTTTTCTCCAGGCCTGGGTTGACTGGGACGGCG
>JBCBGD010000053.1:0-12586 GCA_038527085.1 Pseudomonadota bacterium
GTTCAACGCGCACACTTTCTTTCTTCTGGGCGTTGAGCCGCCCGAGGCGCTCAGTGAGGGACTAAGCTTCCTGCAGACACTCTATGCCTGGATGACCGAGACAGGCGCGGACTGGCCCCAGACCTTCTTTGATCTGTTCGGCGGGCGATACAGTGCCGACAGGCGAGACAGGTCTCCCCAGAGCGCACTTTATGCAGATAGCTTGTTCTCGCCCGTGAAATCGCGCCTCGACGACTTCGAGCCCGCCTCCAGCCAGCGCCTCTCCCATCCCTACTTCCAATCCGAATTGCCAGTCCGTCTGCTGATCGACGACATCGAGGACCTCTGGGCGCCAATTGCAGAGCGCGATGACTGGTCGGCGCTGGAGGCGAAACTCGCGCACATCGCCCAGTTGGGCCATGCCCTAGGGACAATTCCTGATAGCTGACGTATTCTGGGCCATCGCATAATGTGCGCAACGTCATAACAGAGAGGCCCCGATGTCCCAGTTTCCAGAGAGCTTCCGCAGAATTCATCTCGAACTTGCGCGCGAGCCTGGCCACCCCAGCGGCGATGGCAAACATGGCTACGACATTCTCGCGCCGCTCACCGAAGATGGGTTTCTCGATGGAGAAGCCTGGAAGAAGTCCAAGGATCTGGCGCGGATCAAACGGTTTCGTCCGGGCGAGGAAGACGCCATGGGGCACATCGTACATGGGCCGGGCGGGCGCTGGTTTCTGAGCTATGACAATGACAAGGACGGCGACCTGGAACGCGGCTTCCGGTTCCAGGACGAACAGTTTGTCGTCGGCGAGTACGTGTCCATCCGCGAGGACGATGGGGAGGTCCACACCTTCCGCGTGACCGATGTCCGGGCCGTCTGACGTGTCCTTTTTGAGCACTCAAATAAGGCGAGTGCCAACAATTTTCCGTGGATTGCCCGCAAGGCGGGCGTTTCGTGTTCGTCAATCTCACATCGGGGTAAAAAAGCAGTGATTCAGAAGTTTATGCGCTTGCGCCCTGCCCCTGCCACATCCTTGTATTAGGTTAACCGACAAGCGCCTTTGGCGGCACAACACAGGAGGTTCAGCTCAAGGCGCCCGTGGGGGGCACAAATCAAGAGGACTATGTCCAATGGACGTGTTTGCACGCTTCGCCGAAACCTACAGCCGGTCACAGACCGAAGAACTTTCCCTGCAAGACTATCTTCTGGGATGTCGCGACGATGCATCCTTCAGGGCCACAGCCGCCGAGCGCATGATCGCGGCGATTGGCGAGCCCGAACTCATAGACACTTCGAAAGACAGCCGGCTGGGCCGGATCTTTCTGAACCGCACCATCAAGGTCTACCCCGCCTTTGCCGAAATGTACGGCATGGAAGAGACGATCGAGCGGATCGTCGGTTTTTTCCGCCACGCCGCGCAGGGCCTGGAAGAACGCAAACAGATCCTCTACCTGCTCGGCCCGGTCGGCGGCGGCAAGTCCACCCTGGCCGAGAAGCTGAAGCTGTTGATGGAAGCCCAGCCGATCTATGTGCTGAAGGCGGGCGACGAGATCAGCCCGGTGTTCGAGAGCCCTCTGGGATTGTTCGACCCTGAGCGCATGGGCGACGTCCTGGAAGAGAAGTACAACGTGCCGCGCCGCCTGTTGCGCAGCCCGGCGAGCCCGTGGGCCGTCAAGCGCCTTGATGAATTCAATGGCGACATCTCGAAGTTCTCAGTGGTGAAGCTCTACCCCTCGCGCCTGCGCCAGGTGGGCATCGCCAAAACCGAGCCGGGCGACGAAAACAATCAGGACGTCTCCGCCCTCGTCGGCAAGCTCGACATTCGCAAATTGGAACACCTCAGCCAGAACGATCCCGACGCCTATAGCTTCTCGGGTGGTCTGAACCGCACATCCCAGGGGCTTCTCGAGTTCGTCGAGATGTTCAAAGCGCCGATCAAGGTGCTGCACCCGTTGCTGACCGCCACCCAGGAAGGCAGCTATGTCGGCACCGAGAACATCGGCGCGATCCCCTACAACGGCATCGTCCTCGCCCACTCCAACGAGAGCGAATGGCGCCAGTTCAAGAACAATCGCAACAACGAGGCCTTCCTCGACCGGATCTCTGTGGTGAAGGTGCCCTACTGCCTGCGCGCCACCGAGGAATCGCAGATTTACGAGAAGCTGCTGGAGCAGTCCGAGCTGTCGGAAGCGCCGTGCGCGCCGCAAACTCTGGACATCATGGCCCGCTTCTCTGTGCTCACGCGCCTGCGCGAACATGAGAATTCCAACCTCTACTCCAAGATGCGCGTCTATGATGGCGACTTCCTGAAGGACACCGACCCACGCGCCAAATCCATGCAGGAATACCGCGACGAGGCCGGTCCTGATGAGGGCATGGAAGGCGTCTCCACGCGGTTTGCCTACAAGGTGCTGTCTGAGGTCTTCAACCACGATGTGGACGAGGTCGCGGCCGATCCGGTGCACCTGTTCTACGTGCTCGACCGCGCGATCCGTCGTGAGCAGTACCCGGACGAAACCGAGGAAGCCTATCTCGATTTCATCAAGACCGAATTGACCCCGCGCTATGTGGAGTTCATCGGCTACGAGATCCAGAAAGCCTATCTGGAGAGCTATACCGACTACGGACAGAACCTGTTCGACCGCTACATCGCCTATGCCGATGCCTGGATCGAGGATCAGGATTACAAGGATCCCGACACCGGCCAGATGTTCGACCGGGACGTTCTGGAAGCCGAGCTCGAAAAGCTTGAGCGCCCGGCTGGGGTGTCCAACCCGAAGGACTTCCGCAACGAGGTCGTGAAGTTTGTCCTGCGGGCCCGGGCCGAGAATGAAGGCAAGAACCCGGACTGGCGCGAATACGAGAAACTGCGCCGCGTGATCGAAAAACGCATGTTTGGTCAGGTCGAGGACCTGCTGCCGGTGATCAGCTTCGGCGCCAAGCGCGACAAGGACTCAGACGCCAAGCACCACGAGTTCGTCAAACGCATGACGGAGCGTGGCTACACCGAGCGTCAGGTTCGCCGCCTGGTCGAGTGGTACATGCGCGTGAACAAGGCGGGATAATGGGTCATGAAGAACTTCATCGACCGCCGCCTGAACCCGAAGGATAAAAGCCTCGGGAACAGGCGGAAATTTCTCCGCCGTGTACGCGGGCAGGTCAAGGCGTCCGTGGACGAGGCCATCCGCAACCGGAAGATTGCCGATATCGACCGCGGTGACAAAGTCGGTGTGCCAACAGATGGCATCCGAGAGCCGCGCTTCCGCTACGAGCCCGGCAGCGGGCGGACCGAGCGCGTCTTGCCCGGCAACAAGCAATTCGGCGTCGGTGACCGGATCCGAAAGCCGCCCCAGGACGGCGGCGGCGGGCGCGGCAAGGAAGGCTCCGACCAGGGCGAAGGCGAGGATGAATTTGCCTTCGTGCTCTCGCGCGAGGAATTCCTCGACATCTTCTTCGAGGACCTGGAACTGCCTGACCTCATCAAGCAGACCATGAAGGAAATGCAGACCTTCAAGCCGCGCCGGGCTGGTTATTCGGTGACGGGGTCGCCCTCGAACCTCGCCGTCACCAACACGATGAAAAACGCCATGGGCCGGCGCATTGCCCTGAAGCGCCCGTCCAGCAGCGAGGTCTCAGATCTGAAGGCCGAATTGTTCGAATTGGAGCGCGTGTCAGAGCCCGACGAGAAACAGCGCGCCCGCATCATAGAACTCCACGAGGAGATCGAAGCCAAATCCAAGCGCCAGGCCGCCATCCCCTACATCGATCCCCTCGATGTGCGCTTCAAACAGTTCGAGAAGGAACCCCAGCCCAACGCCAATGCCGTGATGTTCTGCCTGATGGATGTCTCGGCCTCGATGGGCGAGCGGGAGAAGGACCTCGCCAAGCGCTTCTTTGTCCTGCTGCACCTTTTCCTCACGCGGCGCTATGAGCGCATCGAGTTGGTCTTCATCCGCCACACCCACAACGCCCAGGAAGTGGACGAGGAGACCTTTTTCTATTCACGCGAGACGGGCGGCACGGTCGTCTCCACCGCGCTGGAAGAAATGCGCGACGTCATTGAGGCGCGCTACCCCGCCAGCGACTGGAACATCTATGCCGCCCAGGCCAGCGACGGCGACAATTTCCCGGGCGACAGCGAGCACTGCCTGGGCCTGATGCGCGAGGCGATCATGCCGCTGGTGCAGTATTTCGCCTATATCGAGATCATCGACGAGGCCGAGGCGGAGTTCCTCTTGTCGGACGATACGGGCGTCGAACTCTGGACAACCTACCAGAAACTGGTTCCGGAGCGCTCCAACTTCGCCATGAAGCGGATTGCCCGCCCGGCCGACATCTATCCCGTCTTCCGTGAGCTGTTCGCCAAGTCAGACAGGGAAAAAGCCCATGCCTGAGACCGCAAAGAAAACCGCCGCCAAGTCCAAGGCGCGGCGCAAACCCGCCGCCGCGAAAAAGCCTGCATATCTTTTCGAAGGGCCCGACTGGACCTTCGACACAATGAACCGCACCTATGCGGCGATCGAGGAGATTGCCGTCGAAGAGCTCGGCCTCGACCTCTATCCCAACCAGATCGAGATTATCTCCTCAGAACAGATGCTGGATGCCTATGCCTCGACCGGCATGCCGCTGATGTACAGCCACTGGTCGTTCGGCAAGAGCTTCCTGAGCGAGGAACGGCTCTACCGCAAAGGCCTGCGCGGGCTGGCCTATGAGATCATCATCAATTCCAGCCCGTGCATCAGCTACAATATGGAAGACAACACCATGGCGACGCAGACGCTCGTCATGGCCCATGCCGCGTTCGGCCATAACCACTTCTTCAAGAACAACCACCTGTTCCGCATGTGGACCGACGCGGAAAACATCCTCGACTATCTGGAGTATGCGCGCGGCTTTGTGGCCGACTGCGAGGAGAAGTATGGCGAGCGCGCGGTCGAAAGCATTCTCGATGCCGCCCATGCGCTGATGCCGAACGGGGTGTTTCGCTATGAGCGCCCCTCGCGCCCCTCGCTGCGCGAAGAACGCCTGCGCCACCGCGAGCGCCTCGCCCAGGAAGAGGCGGAGGTGAACTATCTCTGGGAGCGGCTGGATTCGCGCCAGAAGCGCAAGGGACGCCGGAAGGTCGCCGAGATGGATCCGCGCAGCCAGATCCAGATGCCGGAAGAGAACCTGCTCTACTTCCTGGAGCAATACAGCCCGATACTCGCCAACTGGCAGCGCGAACTCCTGCGCATCACCCGTCACATCGCCCAGTATTTCTACCCCCAGCGCCAGACCAAGGTGATGAATGAGGGCTGCGCGACCTTTGTGCACTATTACATCGTCAACCGCCTGCACGAGAAAGGCCTGATCACCGATGGCGCGCTGTTTGAGATCCTGCACCAGCACACCGGCGTGATCACCCAGCCTGATTTCGATGACCCGCGCTTCTCAGGCACCAACCCTTATGCGCTCGGCTTCGCCATCATGATGGACATCAAGCGCATCGTGACCGAGCCCACAGAGGAAGACCGCGAATACTTCCCGCGCATGGCGGGCAAGGGAAACTGGCAGGACGTCTTGAAGGATGTCTGGGCCAACTACCGCGATGAGAGCTTCATCCAGCAATTCCTGAGCCCGAAGGTGGTGCGTGATTTTCACATGTTCGCTCTCGAGGGCAGCGAGCGTGCGCGCTATTACACCGTCAGCGGGATACATGACCTGCGCGGGTTCAAGACGATCCGGCACACCCTTGCGCGCAACCACGACCTCAGCGTCATCGAGCCAGACATACAGGTCGTGGATGTCGACTTCCTTGGCGACCGGTCGCTCTTCCTGGAATGCCAGATGAGCGATGGAGCAAGGCTTGCGGAGAAGGACCGGAACGCGGTCCTGCGCCATGTCGAGCACTTGTGGGGATTTGACGTGGAACTGGAAGAAATCGGCGCATCGCCCGCGCCAAGGCGCGAGGCGAGCTGAATTCCGATCCAGTTTTACCCATGTAATTAACGCAATAGTTGCCTTTTTCTGACACCAACACCGTGTGTATCCCGTCAGGAAGGGCAGCCGCCGCCGTGTCTATACTTGCCAAAATCATCGGCCGTAAGCCAGAGCCCGCCGAAGATACGCAGGATGTTCCCGAAAAGCCGGTCGAACACCGCGTGACCGACCGCGCCGGCACTTACAAGGTGGTTACGGTGACATATCCTTCCGGTTACATCAGGAAGGGCATTGTGGTGGACCTGTCGCCGACCGGCGCCCGGCTGCGCTTTTCCCAGCGCGGTGAACTGCCCCCCAGTTTCGAACTGCGCATTGAGGGATTGAGCGGTGTGCGCCGCGGCGATGTCGTCTGGCAGGAGACCCATGACGCTGGCATCAAATTTGTCGACTAGCGCGTCTCAAGCCTCAGACACGAGGCGTATCGAAGCCTTTCTGGAAATGATGCTCGCCACCCGCGGCGCGTCGTCGAACACAATCGATGCCTATAGCCGCGACCTTGTCGAAGCCTCGGAATTCCTTGGTGGTGAACTGACCGCGGCCAGCGGCGACGATCTGCGCGCCTTTCTCACTCACCTCGCCCGCCAGGGAAAATCGCCCGCCACGGCGGCGCGGAAGCTCTCTGCCCTGCGCCATTTCTTCAAGTTCGAGTTTCAGGAGCGCCAGCGCAGCGACGACCCCACATCGCTGATCGAAGCGCCGCGAACCCGCCGGGACGTGCCCGACGTGCTGACCCGCGAGGAGATGAAGCGCCTGATCGAAGGGTGCGGCGAGGACAAGCGGCTGATCTGCCTTGTGGAGTTGCTGTACGGTGCGGGCCTGCGCGTTTCAGAGCTTGTCTCTCTTCCCTTCGGCGCGCTGCCGCGGCGAAAGGCGGGGCAATGGGAAACCCAAAGCCTCACCGTGCGCGGAAAGGGCGGAAGCGACCGGCTCTGCCCCCTCGGCGCGCCTGCCCTTACAGCGCTTGGCGCGTGGTTGGATGTGCGCGAGCAGCACATGCCGAAGTCCGCTGAGGGCGCCAAAAGGGCCGAGCCCTTTGTCTTTCCCTCGCGCGGCAAGAGCGGGCACCTGACCCGTCGCCGCCTCGGACAGATGCTGCACGAATTGGCGGTGTCCGTCGGCATCTTGCCAGCCAAGGTGCATCCCCACGCCCTGCGCCACGCCTACGCCACACACCTTTTGCAGGGCGGGGCCGATCTCAGAAGCGTCCAGACGCTGCTGGGGCACGCCGATATCTCGACGACGCAGATCTATACCCATGTGATGACCGCCGAGCTGGCGGAGCTTTTGGAAAGCAGTCACCCGCTCGCGTGCTAAGTCGCGCATCTGCGACTAACAGTTCGAAGTGGCCGGTCAGGCCGGTTCCGGCGTCTTGGCTTCAGCATGCGCCAGCCACTGGATGATATCCGAGGTGACCTGATCCGTACCCGGCTCATCCACAATCCAGTGGGCATTGCCCGCGTATTCCACAAAGTCACCTGGCACTTGCGCCTTGGCATATTTCGCGCCGACCTTGCGCACGGCTTTGGCGATGGTCGCCCGGTCTTTCGTTGCCGCAATTGTGAGCGTTGGGATGGATACCCGGCCTTCATCAAGGGGCTCAGGATTGGAAAGATCTTCGTAGACTTTCCCGCTGTCGAAGCGCGCGCCGGCATAGATCTCCGCGTGGCGGGCCGGGTCAACCGCGTTGAGCACGCCCCAGGAAAAACCCTTCGGTCCCACTTTCACAGGCGTGTTGGGCAATTTCTTTCGCCCGACAGACAGCAGCACCGCGAAGGTGCGAAACACCTTGAAATTGAACACGGTGCAGCCCTTCGGCTGGGCAGGCGTCAGGAAAACAGCCGCCGAAACATCTCCGCGCACCGCCAGGTGCTGGGCAATCAGCCCGCCCATGGAATGGCCCATGACAGCGGGTTTTTCGCCTGTCTCAGATGCAAGGCGCGCTGCGGCATCTGACATGGCATCGATGTAGTCGTTCAGGCGGAGGTCGCAGAGGCTGTCTGGCGGATTTTCCAGCGTCCGCCGATCAGGGAACAGCGTCGGCGCTTCAACGTGGTAGCCCGCAGCCTCGAAATCGGGGCGCATCCTGTCCCAAACGTCCCCGCCGCATCCGACGCCGTGGATCAGCAACAGTCCCTTGGCCATCCTCGTCTCCCGTCTATTCGCCAGAGGGTAGCCGCGAAGCCGACAGCGCGTCCAGCTTGGCCTCAGACCAGCGCCAACACCACGGCGCGCAGAAGCGTGTCCTTGCGCTTCTCGATTTCCGGCAGCTCTTCAAAGGGCACCAGCATGGGGTGGGTCTTCTTCTTCTCGTCCTTCTTCGACCCATAGACCCAGCCATCGCGGCGCTTTTGCTCCATCCACTGGCCATGTTGCTTCAGATCGTCAGCACCCGGATGTTCGAGCACGAACTCGACGCTCTCAAGGGTCGATGTCTTCATCCATTTCGGCGCGCGGTACCAGGCGGGTGCAGGCTGTTGTCCGTTCGCGGCCGACCAGGCGCGCAGCGCTTCATGCACAGTGCGCGCAATGGCCAGTTTCTTGTCTTTCTGGGGCTTGCTCATGACACCGTCCTCCAATCGGCAAGGGTCTGCAGCATGGATTCATCCAGCAGTACGCCTGAGTTATTCAGCGACCCCACCGAATCCGCTGCCCCGCCGATCCCATAGGCATGGACCGCGACCACGCGGGCCTCTCCGGTTTGATCCAGCACATAAACGGGCGCGCCGCTTTGCCCTGCAAATGTGTCGGCGGGATAGAAGACCTGGCGCGGCGTGACGGCCGCGATCGGTGTTGCGTGGTGCCACATCTCCGCGGCGCGTTGCGGCGCGCGGCCCGCGCCGATGGAGACCTTGTCGCCAGGATAGCCCGTGACATGGGCCCAGCGCCGCTCAAGCTGGGCAGGTGGCGGCGCGCCGAGCGTGAACCAGCCCAACATGTCACCGATGTTCGCGTCGAGATGGATCGCGCCGATGTCGAACATGGGGTCGCCGAGTTCGCTCCACTTGGGATGGACCGAATAGCGCTCGCCCTTCAAGTCCCCGAACTGGGCCTTGAACGGCTCCAGGTCGCCCGAGCGGCCCGGACGGATTTCGATGCTCTCGACGGCGGGCGCGGTGGCGCTCTGGTAGAGGACATGGCCCGCCGTGACGAGTGTGCGCCGCCCGATCAGGAAGCCCGTGCCGTAGTTCGTGAACCCGCCATTCTGGCGAATGACAAGCGAGCAGATCATCCTGAAAGGATCGGCTTCTGTGTGGTGGACCTGAGTGCGGTTGTCATCGCCGATCACCGTCTCGAACCCGCCGCCAGCCATGCGAAACGCTTCCAGGCTTTCGCCCTTGTAAAAGCCCTGGCGCAAATAGTGGCGGCGCACCGTCTCCTCATCTCCGGCAAGCTTCACATGCTTTCCGGGAATGCCGATGGGGGCAGATGGCTGGGGCGGGCCGCCAGCCGCAGCCACACTCGGCGCCGCGCTGGACACCCGCCTACCGATGACCTGTTTGGAGACATGGATGATCGCATCGCTCGCCACCCGCGCGCGGGACTCCAGCAACTTCTTCGCGCCATCAAACAGCTCCGCCTCGGGCAGCATGTCTGCTGCGATGGCGGCGCGAATTGAGGCGATCCAGATGCCCTCATTGGCCTCATAGTGGCCTTCCTTTGGTGGCAAGCGCGGCGTATCCGGGCGGCCGCGATGGTGGATGCCCACCAGTTTCCATGTCCCCGCTTCGAAGACAGGACTGCCGGAGCTACCAGGCTCTGTGGGCGTGCGATAGTGCAGGCGGATCGGGCGCCCATCCAGGTTCAAAGGCGGGCGCAGGGGTGTCTCTGGATCAATGGCATCATGGTCGAGCAGCCGCTGGTCCCCAAAAGACAGAGACAGGGGCCCGCCCAACGGAAAACCCAAAATCTTCACGTGCATCTTCGTGCCGTCATTGCCCACGGCGCGGCGGTTGGGCAGGTACTCCGACACATCGCGCACCGAAAGGGGCCGCACATGCTGCGGCAGGTCACTGGCGGGCCTCAGCACAGCGGTGTCATGTTCCCGCTCGTGGCGCTCCCACAGGACTTCGGAAAATTCGACCGTATGCACGGCTTCTTTCTCGTCAAATGGATCAAGGTCGACAAACACCGCGCGGCAGCGCTGGAATGAGGCCGACAGCATGCCGTCCCCGCCGGAGGCCACATGGTGGTTCGTGACAATCAGGGTCTGCCCGCCCCAATCGGGATGCAGGACGTCGCCATGCACCACGAATCCGCTGCCGATCCTGCGCCAGCCGCCCTCATGGACTGTCTCGATCGCACACACGGACCGGGCCCTGTAGGTCGGCGCCATCATCGCTTCGAGGTTCATAATCCGCGCGGCTTCGTCCCCCGGCTTGGATTTGGCAATGAAAGCCTGATAGCCGGCAGGCGCCTCTGCGGGCTGGGCTTTTGCCGCCTCCAGGTCAGACTCCATCAGCCGCGCCTCGAGAATGCTCATGTCCACGGAGTTTCCGTCCAGGCCTTCGTCATCCTCAGTGGCGTTGCGGGGTTCCATGGTCAGGAGCGCTGTCTTCAGTACGCGGACAATCGCGCCGCGATCATTGCGCTCCTCGCCTGAAAACCCCCACACCTCCTCGAGCTGTCGCAGGGAGGATGAGAGCTGAAACGGCTGAATGTCAGGATGTCCGGCATAGGCGCCATAGCACTCGGCCGCATCCTTAAGCATGTCCATCGCAACAAAGGCCTCGCCACAGGTCGCCAGCATCCAGACATCGCCGGGAGTTGCGCTCTCACTGAGCGCGTCGCGCAGCTCATCGCTGTGGATCTGCAGCACCCGGCTGGCGATCTGGCGGGCGTCCTCCTCGCGCGCCCAGGCCGCGCCGTCAGGATGGGTCTCGCGGTCGCGCGCGGCGCGGTGGATCAGGGCGGCGGCATTGATGGCCTGGTAGGTCGTGCCCGCATTCTGGTTGCGGCCCCAGACGTCCAGATAGGCTTTCGCGGCGCTTTGAAGGTCTGCGTGGTCACCCCGCCCACCGCCAAGTTCAGCGTCGATGTAGCGTTGCTTGAAGGCGCGGCCGATATTGCCCATCGCGCTGCCCCAGAGTTTGGGGTTGGCGATTTCATCGGAGTCGCACGCTTCAGCCAATTTGCGTGCTTCCCGGATTGCCTCGCCCAGATGACCCAGCTCGATCAGGGCCTGGATTTCGTTCTGGCGCAGCTGCGGCGTCAGCATGCCTTTGCGGCGGGCGAGGAGGCACAGCACCAGAAGCAGGCCGAAGGTCCGCTTGTCCTGAAGCGTTTTCGCAAGTGCTTCGAGTTCTGTGTTGCCGCGTGCGCCGAGGTCTTCGGCTTCGTCCACCAGGCCGGTCATCCGGTCGATGATGTCGAGACGTTCGGCATCACGTCCAATTTCCATCACCCTTTTGCGCGCCGCGCGAAATTGCGAGAGCTCAACGTCAGTAAGATCAGGCATTTGGGTCATGTTCGGGCTCCCGATTGAGCGAGGGCGAAGGCAGGTGGCACGATACCGGAAGGCTCAAGCAGCGGCAGGTCGACCGCGCTTTCCTGGCCGCTCAGCCACTGTTGGGCGATTTGGCGAACACGCTCCACGCGCCGCCGCCATCCCGTACGAAAACTCTCTAGATCAGGATTGTGGCGCATGATGTGCTCATAATACTCCCAGCGCGCATCCAGCGCATTCTCAATCAGCCGCTCGGGATCGCGCATCTGTATGGCGAGCCGCGTCTGCGGGCCGAAAATGCCGTCCTGCTGGGCCACCGGCATGCCAGCGCCGCGCTGGATGAACATCATCGGATTGACGGGGCTGTGGTTCACTGAGGCATCGAAGAGGAGCAGCGCGATGGAGTCGCTGGGCATGTGGTGACAGTCATAGGCCCGCCAGTAGCCCTCAAAGTAAATCTGCTGGACTTCGGCTTCCGTGATGTCGCGCACGTCGCTGGGCGGCATGTCCTTGCTGTGGCGCCAGGCGTCGTAGGTGGCCTGGGTCACGCCCATATTGGTTGAGCCGCCGGGGTCGTGGGGATGGTTTACATAGCCGCCTTCATTCACCCGCATCACATCGTGGCAGCGGTGAAAGCTCGCCCATTCATCGCGCACGGCATTGACCATGGGTTGGGCTTTTTCCTTCAGCTCCTCCACCGTGCCCGCCAGCACCTGAAACGCGGTGCCAAGGCGCCGGGCCAGCCCGAAACTCTCAGCATTGGTGAGCAGTGGGCCGAGCTTGCGCCGCGCCGCCTGGAAAATGCGCTCGCTATCTGCCGGCACAAGATCGGGCGAGAGATACACCGCGCGCCGAAACGCTTCCATCGCGCCAGAGGTCTGGCGCGACATGATCTGATGCTCCAGCGTGCGCCAGGCCATGTTCACCTCGGGCACGCTGCCCCAGTCGGGCCGCGTCGCCTCGCAGCGCAGCTCGAACACCACGTACGGGGCATCATCATAGGCGCTGCCACTGCGGGTCAGGATTTCGGTTTCGCGCGGATCGAAGATCAGGTTCTCGGGAACATCTTCCTCGGCTATCAGGGCGTAGAGCCCATCTTGCGGCGCCCCGGTCTCATCAAAAAGGGCGCGCAGGTTCAGGTCCATCAACGCGAAGCGCTGCATGCCCTTCTTGTCGCTGAG
>JBCBGD010000054.1:0-12520 GCA_038527085.1 Pseudomonadota bacterium
CACCCAAGGCCACGCTGACCTATTCAAATGTTTTCAATGACAATTTCGGCGTCGCCCTGTCGCTGAACTACCAGGACCTGCGCATCGAGGCCCACAATAACGAGGTGGGCGAGTTCGGTTTCACCGATGACGGCGTGGCTTTCCTCAATGATGACTTCGAGAACCGCTGGTATGACCTGACTCGCGAACGCCTCGGGCTCGTCGCCAATTTCGACTGGCGGGTGAACGAGAATACCGATCTCTACCTGCGCAGCCTCTTCAACAACTATGTGGATGACGAAGTCCGCAACAAGTTTGAGCTGCGCGACCTGGACGATTCTGAGAATGCCGATGACGGCGGCGCCATCGCTCCGGGGCTGACGACCATTCCCCTCAACGAAGTGGATGCAGAAGTCCGCGTGCGTGAGGAAACGCGCAACATCCAGACCATCGCCCTTGGCGGTCAAACCCAGATGGATGCCTGGAACTTCGAATACGAAGTGTCCTATGCGTTTGCCGACGAGCAAGATGACAACAATCACGATGTCACCTTCCGGTTCGAGGACATTCAGGACAGCTTTACAGGCGTCGTAACGCTGCAGTCGAACACGGAAACGCCTTCGCTGGGCGGTGACCAGGCACTGATCGACGCGATTTACGATCCTTCGAATTACGAGCTCGACAGCCTCGAGCGCGAATTCTCCGTCAATGAGGACACCGAATGGGCGGCCCGGTTCGACGTTTCGCGCGACAGCCTGTTCAACAACGTGCCCGTGGAATGGAAGGTTGGCCTGAAGTATCGCGACCGGGAGAAGGTGCGCGATGAGAACTTCCTGTTCTTCGAACCCGACCTGAACCTGTCTGATTTCGCCCGCGACACCTTCATTGAAAACTGGCGCCTTGGCGTCGCCCAGCCGACCTGGCCCGATCCCGGCTTGACGCGCAGCCTGCGCAGCTTCAACGATGAGACCAACGCGGACTTCGTGTTCGAAGACACGTTTATCGACAGCGCCGTGGCAGATTATGAGATCAACGAGCAGATCCTTGCCGGATACGGTATGGGCACGTTCGACATCGGCAAATTGACCTTGGTGGCCGGTGTGCGGATCGAGCAGACCGACGTTGGCCTGCAAGGCGTGAGTGTCCTCGCCGTCGATGAGGACAATCTGGACTCGGATGTGCGGAATTTCTCCGACGACTACACCAACGTGCTGCCCAGCGTGAACGCCAAGTATGAGTTCACCGACAAACTTGTGGGGCGTGCGGCCTACTATGCTGCACTGGTGCGTCCGGCCTTTGGTGAGTTCGCGCCCGCCGCGGCGATCAATGACGATCTCGAAGTCGAGGCCGGAAACCCGAACCTCAACGAGCTTGAGGCCGACAATTTCGATGTGACCCTTGAGTACTACCCAACCGAGCTTTCGGTGTTGTCCGTGGGCGTTTTCTACAAGGATATCGAAAACGCGATCTTCCCGGACCGATTTGACCGTGAAGACGACGAGACCTTTGCCGACTTCCAGGCGCGCGTGCCGATTGATTTGGCGTTCCTGAACACTGACGGCATCACGCGCGTCGATACCTTCGTGAACGTCGACAATAGCGAAATCTTCGGCGTCGAGTTCAACTATGTCCAAAGCCTTGAGGACCTCAACCCGGCCCTGCGCGGCTTCCTGGCTTCGGCAAACCTGACCCTTACGGACTCGGAAAGCACACTGCCTGATGGCCGTGACGTTCGCTTCCTCAATCAGGCCGACACGGTCTGGAACCTGGCGCTGGGCTATGATCGCGGGCCTTGGGACCTGCGTGTCTCGGCCAACTTCCGGGGCAACAATCTCGATGAACTGATCGACGAAGACCTCGACCGCACGATCGATGACCGTCTGCTGATCGAAGCGTCCGCCAAGTACGACATCAACGACAACATCCAGGTCTACCTCGAGGGCAAGAACCTCACCGACGAGCCGGAATACTACTTCTTCGGCGACGAAAGCCGCCTCATGCAGTATGACGAGTTCGGCACCTCGGTGATCTTCGGCGCGCGCCTGACCTACTAGGGTCGAGTGGCCCGCGATTTTATTTGGAAGGGCCGGACTCATCATCCGGCCCTCATATTTTTTGGAGACCCACCATGCGTTGCTTTGCCGTTTTGATTTCGACGTTCTTCGCCATCGGCGGATGCGCCTTATCGCCCATGCCGCTGATGTTCGACGTCGCCGAAGTGGAGCCTTCCGCCGAGACGACTCCGATGCTTGGTCTTGGCGACCAGGCCGACGATCCCGCGATCTGGGTCAACCCGCTGGACGCGTCTCGGTCGCTCATTCTCGGCACGAACAAGGATGCCGGTCTTTACGTTTATGATCTCAGCGGTGAAGCGCGGCAGTTCCTGCCCGTCGGCCGTGTGAACAATGTCGACCTGCGTTTCCAGCTGGCCGTTGCGAGCAATGATGAGGTTGGGGGTCTGTCATGGTTTCGCATCGATCCCCAAACCCTTGACGTGGAGCACATTGGAGACACGCCCGTCTCAAGGACCGAACCCTATGGGGTGTGTGCCGGCATGATTGATGGCGTCTACACCACCGCTGTCACTTATAAGGATGGCAGCGTGGAGCTCTGGTCTGTTCCCGAAGACCACGGAGGCGACATCGCCCCAATGCTGGACCGCGTTGTGACACTCTCCAGCCAGCTTGAAGGATGTGTGTTCGACGATGCGAGCGCGACTCTCTTCATCGGCGAAGAAGAGTACGGCATCTGGTCGCTCGATCTCGCTGGACCAGACAGTGCGCCGCGCCTCATAGACCGGGTAGGCGGACCAAGCGGCTTGGCCATGGACGTGGAAGGCCTCACGATCTGGACCCTGGGGAATGGAAATGGCTACCTTATAGCGTCGGCCCAAGGCAAAGATCGATTTGTAGTCTATGAGCTTACACCGCCCTACGCGCCCGTTGGTCTATTCAGAATCATCGACACTCAAGACGGTGCCATAGACGGGACGTCGAATACGGACGGCATTGACGCCACCTCAATACCCCTTCCAGAATATTCTGAGGGTCTGCTGGTGGTGCAGGACGATGCCAACCCGACCAAATCCCTGAATCAGAACTTCAAACTGGTTAATTGGGGGAGCGTTATGAAGGCCACCGGCCTCCAAAAAGAAGACTAGGGGCTTGCATCAGTTATCCATCCGCCATAACGTTTTCGCGTTAAGGTTGAAATGATATGATGTGCAAGCAGCTTCTCCTACACGAATTGAACGAACTTGAGTCAAGTATTCTCGTTCTGGCGCAGGCCTCCAGGGCAGTGTTAGGCCCTGTCGACCACATTGATTATTTGCGTGATGAGGTCCCACTGGCTGTTGAGGACGCCGAGCGCGCCCTGAAAGAGCTACGACGACTGGCGCTGGCGCTTGAAGAGGCGGCCTGACGTGCGATCAAAGACCACCCAGAATGGCTTTGGCTGCGCGTTCGCTGGCTGGCGCTTCCCCATGGCCCATCGCTTTCAGAGCCTCAAATTGAGCTTCGACTTGCCTCGCTCGCGCTGTATCGTCTGAGAGCATAGCCAGCGCGGTGTCCGCCATGGCCGCAGGCTTCATGTCTGCCTGGACGAATTCAGGGACAATGCCGATATTGCCAGCCGCGATATTCATCAGCGTGATGTGTTTGAACTTATACAGCCCATACTTGGCAACACCCCAGGTCAGCCACCCAAGCTTATAAGCGACCAGCATGGCTGTGCCCTGCAGGGCAAGCTCGCTGGTCACCGTGCCAGAACATGCCAGCGCATAATCCGCCGCCGCCATCGCATCGTTGGTCGGTTGGTCGGGCGCCATGACGATCATTTCCTCAGGGGCATCGGGGAACATCTGCTGAAAGCCCTCCCAGATCGGTTCAGCCGGCATCACGACCAGCTGCAAGGCCGGCTTCTTTGACTTGGCCAAATGCGCCGCTTCCATCAGTGCGGGCGCCACCCGGCGCAGCTCGCTGCCACGGCTGCCTGGCAGCACGAGCAGGATCGGCTTGTCTGGATCGAGTCCGGAGCGCTGACAGAAAGCTTCCTTGCTACCGGGCCTCCCGCGCGAAAGGGCGGGAACGCCAATCGTGGTCGCCGCAATATTGAGGTTTTCGTAGTAGGGCAGCTCCATGGCATGGATGCACAGGACTTGGTCGAACGTTCGCGCCAGGGACTTCGCCCGTCCAGGCCGTGTCGCCCAAATCTGGGGCCCTGCGAGCTTTACGAGCCGAATGTCAGGTGCGCGTGCCTTTACGCGCTCGCCCACACGGACGCAGAAGCCCCAGCTGTCGACGAGAATCGCCGCGTCTGGATGAGCCTCGATGATGTGATCGGCTGCGGCGTCGGCGAGTTCCAGGACAGTGCCGTAAACCTTTAGCCCATCGAAGAGCCCGACGATGGAAAGCGGCGAGATATCGATGGGCGAGATGATGCCCAGTTTGGCCATCTCGAGCCCGCCAATGCCGACAAACTCCGTATCTGGCGCCATCGCCCTGATGGCCTCCATTGTCTCACGGGCAAGGAGATCACCAGATGCCTCCGCGGCTGTGAAATGGAGCTTCATGGCGCAGGCTTCAGGCCGATCACGAAGATGCCATGGGCCTGTCCGAAGGATACAATCGCCTGACGGTCCACCAACAAAGCCCCACCGGCTTCGACCGCCACGCCTGCAAGGCCTGCCCGCTTGAGGCCTTCCAGTGTCGCAACGCCAACCGTCGGTAAGTCGATCTTTCGGGTCTGGATAGGCTTCGGCACTTTGACGAGTACCCCCCTCGGCGCTTCTGGAGTGCCCCGCAGATTTGCGGGCAACTGCGCGCATCTCTCCAACATCGCGTCGGTGCCTTCCTGGGCTTCGACTGCCAGAACAAGGCCGTCACACACCACGCAGCCCTGGCCAATGTCGAGCTTGCCCATCTCCTCCGCTACGCGGCGCGCATATTTAATGTCGTCCAAGTTGCCAGGGGTCGGCTGAGGCCCTGTGAGAAGTCCTTCAGGGGCGAGCAGGTGGGCTGCCACCTCGTCCGCACCAAGGATTGAGAACCCTTCGGCTTCGAGTTCGGAGAGAATGAGGCGCAAGAGCGCGTCATCTCCTTCTCGCGCGACTTTCAGAACCCGAGGCAGCAATTTCGCACCGCGCCAGTCCACCTTCACCGCCGAAAAGTCCGGACGCGATACATTGCCAGCGAACACAACATCTCGGCAGCCTTCTGCCTTGAACGTCTTGATGAGTTTGCCCAATTCGCCGAGCCCAACGACCGACCCGGGGTAAGACGCCAGCGCAGGCTCCTCGAAGCCTTTCAGGCGTGCCACGTAAACCCCTCGGCCGCTGGCCACGGCGCCCTCTGCCACCTGGATCGGCAGCTGGCCGAGCCCGGCAACAAGACCGATGGGCCCCGTCATGACCGGTCCGGCATGCAAAGCGGCCTCAGGCGCTCTTTTTTGATGAACTCAAGGATCTGTCGAGGGTGGTCGCCCAGGTTGCCAGACTCCTCGAGGGCTAGAATGCGGTCGCGGAACGCCCCTTCACCTTCAAACAGTGCCTTGTAGGCGCGCCTGAGCGCATGCTGGTCAGACCTAGACACCCCGCGCCGGGACAAACCTTTCACGTTCAAGCCCTGCAGACTGGCCCTGTTGCCCGATACCAGCCCGAAGGGAATCACATCGCCGACGACAATGGCCCCGCCTGCAACAAAGGCATGGTCTCCGATCTCGCTGAACTGGTGAATGGCAACCGACCCGCCGATCCAGACGTGGTCGCCGGTCTTGATGTGTCCCGCGAGGTTCACCGTATTGGCGTAGACATTTCGGTCGCCGATCTGACAATCATGACCGACATGGCAGTAGGCCATGAAGAAGCAGTCTGCACCGATGCGCGTGATCCTGCTGTCGGCAAGGGTTCCCGCGTGCAGCGTCACGTGCTCGCGCAGGATCGTGCGATCGCCTACTTTCAAACCTGTTCCGGGATCTGCGCTGGCGCCGAGCGATTGCGCTGGCTGGCCGAGCACCGCGCCGGGATACACCTCTACGTCCTCGCCCAGCGTCGTCTCACCAACGATGGTCACGCGCCCATGCAGCTTGACCCGGTCGCCGAGGCGAACCTTTGGACCGATCTCGCAGAACGGGCCGACATTGGCCGACGGAGAGACTTTCGCGCCATCGTGGATGACCGATGACGGATGGATCGAGGCGGTCATTGCGCAGGCTTTCGCTTCTTTGTCTGCTTACTAAGCCAGGCGATTTCCCGCATATAGTCTCGAAGGGGCCGAGCTGGCGTGCCGCCCCAGGTTTCCCCATCGGGAATGTCTCGGAAAACACCTGCCCCTGCCGCAAGACTGGAGCCGACACCGATCCTCACATGGTCGGCCACGCCGGCACGTCCGCCAAGGCGTGCGCCATCGCCAATCCAGCAGCTGCCGGAGATTCCGCCATAAGCCGCAATAGCAACGCTGCGCCCGACGACAACGTTGTGGCCAATGTGGCAGAGATTATCAATCTTTGTGCGCTCACCGATGATCGTGTCGTCGAAGGCACCGCGGTCGACGGTCGAATTCGATCCGATGGTCACCTTGTCCTGAATGATGACGCGGCCAAATTGGGGTATGTCCTCTGCGCCCTCAGGCCCCCCGATCACGCCAAACCCCGCCTGACCGATCCTGACGCCAGAGGCCAGCTTCACCCCATCGCCGATGAGGGCACACTCGATGCTAACATGAGAGCCAATGACGCAATCGCGCCCGATCTGGACGCCGGGACCAATGACAGTGCCTGGGCCGATCTGTGTGCGCTCACCTATAGCTGCGCCGGCACAGACGACCACACCAATCGAGATTTCAGCTGAGTCATGAATTTGCGCGTCCGGGGAAAACGCCTCCGAGGCCACCAAAGGGCGGACCTTGAAGATCTCTCCACCAGCCCGTGCATGCATCAGCTTGGGTGCCTCGCAAATGAGCGCGGCGACACCTGCGGGCAGGTGCTCAGCCGCTTCGCTTTTCACAAGACAGGCGGCCGCATCAGGACTAATCTTGGCTGCGTCTACGGGTTTTCCCTCGAAGAAACAGACATCACCCCTGCCAGCAGAACTCGCAGAGGCGACGCCCCTAACTTCGATTTTCGGATCACCAACAAGGTCGGCTCCCGCCAGCTCGGCCCATCTTCCCAGCGTCACAGCCCCTTCGGACGCAAAGAACCTGGAGTCGACTGGCACGAAGCCCTCCTTGCTTACTGCGCCGGCTGTGTCGGCAGGCGCTCCCGCGTCACATTGATCGCAGGCGTGGTGGAATTCAGTTTTTGTATCACTTGGTCCGTCACGTCCACTGCCGGTAGCGCAATCATGACGTCTCCTGCCGACAGCATGATCTGCGCACCTTGCTCGGCCATCACCTGATCCAACACAGGCTTGAGCGCATCGCGGAACGCAACGCCGGCTTTTTGCTGCGTCATGGCGAGTTCAGCCGCGCGACGATCGCTTTCTTGGCTGAGGCTGCGCAGGCGCGTCTGGTAGTCCCGTGCCTGCTGTTGCAACTCAGTGTCCGCGCGCGCCGCTTCTGGCGTGATGTTGGCGGTCTTGGCTTCGATTGTTGCGCCAAGCTGTTCGAGGGATTGGGCCGTCGGCTGCAGCTCACGCTGCATTTGACCTTCGATGTTTTCGATCTTCGTGCGCATGTCCTGTCCGGCACGGCTTTCGGACAGCACGCGGCCCTGGTCTACGACAACGACTTTTGTGCCCTGAGCTAGGGCGGGCGATGCGACGCCTGCCGCGGTGAAGGCGAGCGCAAAGGCCGCCAGTATCGATTTGAGGAAAGGCATGGGAGGGGCTCCTTGGTTTAGAAACGTGTTGAGGTTGAGAACCGGAACGTTTCAGTCCGGTCATAGTCTTCCTTGCGGAGGATCTGTGAGAAGTCGAAGCGGATCGGTCCAAACGGACTGTCCCAGAAGACACTCAGGCCGGCAGACGCGCGAAGCGAAAGCTCATCCTCGGTGAACTGGACCGCGTTCTGTCCGGTAGCCGGGTCGATGAAAAAGATATTGTCGTCGAGATCAGCGTCTTCCAGACGACCGAGCGAGCCGACATCGGTGAAAAGGGCGGTCTTGATGCCGTATTCTTCCGGCAGGAGGTTCGGCACAGCCAGCTCGAAAGTGCCCTGATAGTAGGCGTTGCCACCAAGGGCGCGACCGCGGCGGAGGCTCTCTTCCTTATTGTTCTCATCAAAGACGCGAACATTCTGTCTTGGACCAAGACCAGCCACGTCGAACCCGCGGAAGGTGCTGCCCCCACGGAAAAAGCGGTTGTTAATCCGGATCGAGTCGTCGCCAAGGGGAGAAACGTATCCCGCGGACAAGCGGGAGGAGAAGCGGAAGCCACCCCACAGGCCACGGTACCAGGCGGCCGTGGCTTCGGTGCGGAGATACTGCACATCGCCGCCGATGCCGGCCACGTCTTGGCTCAAAGACATATCAAAGCCGCGCGTGGGTTCGATAGGGTCATTACGGCGGTCCCACTGCCACGTGTAGCCAAAGATCGAGGAAATCTCGGCCCGCTCGCTTTGGCAGATCGAGGCGCCTGGAATGAGCGCCAGTTGGGTCGGTGCAATTGCAGACGAACAGATGTCTGCGGTCACGGCGCCTTCGGGAAGCGGCACACGGTCGGCGGGCACGAATGTGGTACCGAAGATGTCGTCGTCAGGATCATTAGGCGTTCCGTTGTCACTGATCAGGACCTGTTCTGTGACGAGCTCACCATTTTCGTCGATTACAACCTGGTCATCATCGACGTTGATTTCGTCCGATTGGAGGCGGTAGCGCAGCCCCAGATTTGTGCGCTCGGTGATCGGAAATCCGACCCGGACGCCAGCGCCATAGGTCTGCGTTTCGAAGTTTGCCTGGTCGATGAAGTCCGAGCGCGTGGCGAAGATATCCACGCCCGCGGCAAGATTGCGATCGAGGAACCGCGGCTCGGTGAACCTGAAGTCGACGAACTGGCGCGTATCGGAAGCAGACACCCGGGCCACCAGTGACTGGCCGGTACCGCGCAGGTTGCGCTGGGTGACCGACAGATCGAGCAGGAAGGCGTCGACTGACGAGAAGCCTGCAGCGAATGAGAGCTCGCCTGTGGCCTGCTCTTCGACTTCGACCGTCACGACGGTCCGGTCGGGCTCGCTGCCCGGCTCCTCGGTGACTTCGACCTCGCCGAAAAACCCAAGCGCGCGCACCCGGTTTCGAGAGCGGTCGAGAAGAATGCGGTTGAAGGCGTCGCCTTCCGAAATCCGAAGTTCACGGCGGATGACGCGATCAAGCGTTCGTGTGTTACCGACGATGTTGATCCGCTCGACATAGACGCGAGGACCTTCATCGATGGCGAATGTGACGTTCACCTTTTTCGTTGTCGGGTCGGCCTGGATACGGGGGCGAATGTCGACGAAGGCATATCCGGCAACACCGGCAGCGAATGTCAGCGTGTCTATGGTGTCTTCGATCCGGTCGGACTGATAGAGATCACCGTCTTGGATCGACACGGCGCGGCGGAGCGCCTCGGCATTGAGTTTTTCAAGTGCGGTCTCGACCTGGATCTCGCCGAACTCGTACTGCTCGCCTTCATCAATCGTGAAGGTAATGTAGAAGTCTTCCTGATCCGGCGTGAGATCGGCGACTGCTGAGACGACGCGGAAATCATAATAGCCCTGGTTCTGGTAAAATCGCCGGATCACGTCGCGGTCGAATTCCAGACGGCCAGGGTCGTAATTGTCATTCGACGAAAAGAACCGCCACCAACGCGACTGCTTCGTGACGATTTCGCTGCGCAGGCGGGAGTCAGAATAGGTCTCGTTGCCGATGAAGTTGATGGCGCGCACGCCCGTTACAGGCCCTTCGGTCATCTTGAAGATGAGGTCGACGCGGTTCTGGTCCAGAGGCTTGTACTCGGGCTCAACATTGGCGCTGAAGCGGCCTGACTGCCCGTAGAGATCGAGTATGCGCTGCACGTCTGCCTGCACGCGGGCGGCCGTAAAGATACCGCGTGGCGCAGCCTGGATTTCCTCGCGCAGCTTGTCATCGTCCAGCGCGCGATTGCCCTCGAAGATCACACGGTTGATGATCGGGTTCTCAACCACCTGCACCACGAGGTCCGAGCCGCGTCGGTCGATCGCCACGTCTGCGAAGAGGCCCGTGGCGAAGAGGGTCTTGAGGCTCAGGTCAATCCGCTCGGCATCAAAGGGGTCGCCCGCCTCGAGGAGAAGGTAGGACTGGACCGTGCGCGCCTCGATCCTCTGGTTGCCCTCGATCACAATGGTGCGAATGGAGCCTGCAAACAGGTCCTCTTGCGCGACCGCTTTTCCGCTCTCGCCAACACTCGGCACCACGGCCAGCGCAGCGGCCATGGCTGTCGCGGAAATAATCGAACGCATTTTCGACGACCTTTTTCTGTTCGGCATACTGGGAACTCTACTTTGCCGGCTAGCTGCCTGCCGCCGTTAACACGCCGGTTTCTAGAATGTCGCCAAAGGTGACGACCACGAACAGCCCTATAAGCAGGAAGAAGCCCACTGTCAGCGCTCCCTCCTGTATTTTCTCAGGTAGGGCCTTTCCGGTCACAGCTTCCCAGGCGTGGAAAACCACGTGGCCACCGTCCAGTATCGGGAATGGCAGCAGATTGAAGAGCCCAATGCCGATGGAAATCAGCGCGCACAATTGCAGTGCGGTCCATCCAAGCGCCGATAGCCTGTCGCCGAGGGAGACCTGCTCCACGGCCATGGTGCGGTTGACCACGCGGCGGGACACGTCACCTATTCCCACCGGCCCTGACAGAGTGTTGAGGCTTTCCCGGCCCGTGGCGATGCGCACGATCAAGTTCACCGTCATCTCGACGGTATCGCCTGTCTGCACAACACCAGCTCCCAGCGCGCCTATGGGCCCGTAGCTTCGGGGTTCCAGAGGCACCGGGTCGAATCGCGCGTCGATCGTTCCAAGGTCTGTTTGCTGGCCAAGACCATTGTCGCGGCGGCGCCTCTCAGGCGTGATCGTGAGGTTCAACTCAGCGCCATTGCGCAGCACCGTGAGCGCCATCGACTCGCCTGCGCCCAGCTGTATGGGCAGAAGGAAATCCCGGCTGTTTTCGATCCGACTGCCCTTGATGTGCGTGACGATATCGCCCGGCTGAAGCCCCGCCTCAGCCGCTGGCTTTCCATCGGTAACTTCAGCAATCACCACTTGGTTTCGCGCCGTGCCGTTGACCCAGACAATCAGGGTGAAGAGGAGCACAGCGAGGACAAAGTTGGCTGCAGGCCCGGCAAGCGAAACTGCGATGCGTTGCACGGGTGTGAGATCATTATAGGCCTTGCCTATAGGCCCCCGCTCCACCTGGCCGACATCACGCGGCCCTTGCGCCTCGCCGACAAACTTCACGAAGCCTCCGAGCGGAATCCAGTTGATGCGCCAGCGCGTCCCGTTCTTGTCAGTGCGCTCTACGATGGGGTTGCCGAAGCCTACGGAAAACGACTCCGTGGCGGCACCAAAGGCGCGGCCCGCCCAGTAGTGTCCAAGCTCATGGATCACCACCACCACGCCCAGCATGGTGATGAGAGAGGCAAGAAAGATCAGGGTCTGAATAAGGGCGCTGTCCAACATCACACTCCCGGCCGGCTCTGCGCCGTTTGCAGTTTGCTCATCGTCTTGTCCCGCACGCGCGCATCGAGATACTCGATTTCCTCAAGCGACATACAGGCCAAGCCCCCAAAGTTGGAAGCCTCGAACGAGTCCAGCATTTCTCCTACGGCCCAGCTTATGTCGAGAAAACCGCAAGCGCCTGAAATAAATGCAGTTACAGCTGCTTCATTAGCGCTATTTAACACAGTCGCGGCTGCATTTCCCAGCGCACTGGCGCGGCGGGCGTAATCGACTGCAGGGAAGCGTTCAGAATCCACCGGGCCGAAGTCGAGCTGTCCAATCTCAGCGAGTTCAAGGCGAGCAACGCGCGCGGGAATGCGCGCCGGCCAAGCGAGGGCGTGTGCAATAGGCGTTCGCATGTCCGGCATGCCCAGCTGCGCCAATACAGACCCGTCAACGTAGTGCGCCATGCCGTGGATGATGGATTGCGGGTGGACCACGACGTCAATCTTGCTTGCAGGAAGATCGAAGAGATATGCGGCCTCGATGAACTCAAGCGCCTTGTTCATGAGGGTCGCGCTGTCGATCGAGTTCTTGACGCCCATGTCCCAATTGGGATGCGCCTTGGCCTCCTCTGGCGTCGCCCTCTCCATCTGTGCCTTCGAGTGCAGCCGGAATGGCCCGCCAGACGCCGTGATGGTCAGGCGCTCAACATCCTGTTTGCGATGCAGAACCTGGAAGATCGCATTGTGCTCGCTATCGACTGGAAGAATTCTTGCGCCGCTACGTTCTGCTTCAGCGAGGATGAGCGCACCTGCACAAACGATGCTCTCCTTGTTGGCCAAAGCGACTGTTGTGCCCTGTTGAACGGCGGCGAGGGTCGAAGCGAGCCCCGAAGAGCCAGAAATCGCAGCGAGAAGCGTGTCGCACGGGCGGG
>JBCBGD010000055.1:0-12374 GCA_038527085.1 Pseudomonadota bacterium
TCTTGTAGCCCGGCATGGGCACCGTCGCCGAGCCTGGCTTTACGGGCAGGTGCTCGATGCCCATGGGATTGCCCACAATGGTCCAGCCGGTCTCAGTCTGCCACCAATGGTCGATCACGGGCACTCCAAGCTTGTCCTCGGCCCAGGCGATCGTGTCTGGGTCTGCGCGCTCACCGGCCAGGAAAAGCGTGCGCAGGCTCGAGGTGTCGTAGCGCGCCAGGTGCTCTGCCGCCGGGTCTTCCTTCTTGATGGCGCGAAACGCCGTCGGCGCGGTGAACAGGGCGGCGACGTTATAGTCGTCGATCACCCGCCAGAATGTGCCTGCATCGGGCGTGCCCACAGGCTTGCCTTCGAACAGCACTGTGGTGCAGCCGTGCAGGAGCGGGGCGTAGACGATGTAGCTGTGACCCACGACCCAACCGACATCGCTGGCGGCCCAGTACACCTCGCCCGGCTCCACGCCGTAGATGTGCTGCATCGACCATTTCAACGCCACCATGTGCCCGCCTGTATCGCGCACAACGCCCTTGGGCTCGCCCGTCGTGCCCGAAGTGTAGAGAATGTAGAGCGGGTCCGTGGCGGCCATCGGCTCGCAGTCGGCGGCTTCACCCGCCACAGCGGCCATCTCGGCTGACCAGTCATGGTCGAAGCCTGGTCTGAGCTCCGCCTTTGCCTCTTCGCGCTGCAGGATCACGGTGCCGTCCGGCTTGTGGCGGGCGATCTCGATGGCCTCGTCCAGCAGCGGTTTGTAGGCGATCACACGGCTCGGCTCGATGCCGCAAGAGGCGCTGACGATCAGCTTCGGCTTGGCATCATTGATCCGCGTGGCCAGCTCCTTAGGCGCAAATCCACCAAACACCACGGAATGGACCGCCCCGATGCGTGCGCAGGCCAGCATGGCGATGGCCGCTTCAGCCACCATGGGCATGTAGACGATCACCCGGTCGCCCTTCGCCACGCCATGGCGCTGCAGCACCGCGCCGAACTGGGCGACCTCATCGCGCAGCTCTCTGTAGGAATAGGTACGCTTCTTTCCTGTGACGGGGCTGTCATAGATCAGCGCAGGCTGGTCACCGCGCCCGGCGTCCACATGCCGGTCGAGGCAGTTGTAGGACGTGTTGGCGATCCCGCCGGGAAACCAGCGCCCATAAACGCCTTGGCCCGGATCAAACGCGCGTTCAGGCGGCGTGAACCAGTCGATGTCGCCCGCGGCGTTCATCCAGAACCCCTCAGGGTCTGCCTGCCAGGCGGCATAAGTGTCGGCGTAACTTGCCATGGCGATCGCCTTTCAAACTCTGAATCAACCCTGTGCTGCCGCAATTGTAACCCGGCAGCGCCCAGTTTGGCGCTTAGACCATGGATTGAGAAGATGGCGCATCCTGTAGCGCAGGCGTGATGTCGCGCGCCCTTGCCCCAGAGGGAGGTGCCATGCACACTCGCGCCATCACAGTGGAGGTCACACAATGCGGTTCATCCTGGCGAGCGCGGTCTCAGCCCTGGTCCTTGGCCAGGCCATGGCAGCCCCTCCGGAGCAGGGCGCTGGCGAACAGGTCAGCGAGATCGAAGCGGCGCTCACCGGAAACTACAATGTGTCCGATGCCGCCATGGCCACCGCCGTGCGCGAGAATGGCCAGCCCGTGGGGATCGCCGCCTATGGCGTGCCGATCGATGCAGTGAAAGCCGGCGACATGGCCGCGTTCATCTCGATGGTGCGCATGGCCAATGGCGATGCCGAATTGCAGGGCCCCGAAGGCATGGCAGGCATTATCCTCGCCATCGATGCCATCGCCAGCGACGATTTCACCACAGCCCGCAAGGCGCTCGATGTTGAGCGCAAAGAGGCCTATTCCGAGGCGATCATCGATTTCGTCGATGCCTGGATCTATGCGCTTGAAGGTGATCTCGATGCGGCCGTCGACGCCCACCGCGACATCGACGACGGCCTGCCGGGCCTTACAGCTGACCTCTCCCTCGCCGCCATGCTGGAAGCCGCGGGGCGCACCGATGAAGCCCTCGCCGTCTACGAGGCGATGACGCCTGCCAAAATCGAGGCGCCCGACCATATGTTCGATGCCAAGGGTATCCTGTTTGCCCATGTGCAGATGGTGGTGGCGCGCCGCGCACTTTTGCTGCGCAGGCTTGGCCGGATTGAGGAAGCCCAGAACGTCTACCGCGATCTTGCCGAGGCCGAACCTGAACAGGCCGCGCGCTACGCCGCCGCGATCGAAAGCCTCGCCACAGGCCGCGGGATCGAAGACGAAGTGCTCACCACGGAAGGGGCATTTTCCCGCGCATTCAGCGACATGTCGCTCTCGCTTTGGCAGCAACGACTGATCCGCAACGCCATGATGGGCATTCGCTCACGCGGTCTTGATGAGCAGCGCGCCACACTGGACCAACTCGCTTTGCTCATCGACCCGACCAATGACGGCCTGCGCGAGAATGTCATCGATCTTTTGCTCGACGAGGCGCTATTTGAAGGCGCCGCCCATGTCGCCACCTCGGCGCCTGAGCCTACGGCCAGTCTGCAGATCTCCGCGGCCCAGTCGCTGCTTTTTGCGCGCGAGAATGACGGCGCCCGCGCTGCCATCCTCAAGGCGCTGGACATTGTCGAGGAGGATGACCGCCTCGGCATTCTCGCTGGCGCGGTGGGTCTCCATGCACTCATGGGCGATGAGACCCGCGCCATCGCATTGGCATCTGAGGCCATCAGGGGTGCCAGAAACGATGCAGAGCGCGCGATGACGGCGGCCCTGAAATCGGAAATCCTGCAGCAATTCGGGCGTGTGGATGAGGCTGTGGATTTTGCGCGCCAGGCCCGCGAGATCGACGACACCCACAATCGCCGCATGTTCCTGGCGAACATTCTGGGCGAGGCCGGTGAGACTGAGGAAGGCCTGCGCCTCATCCGCAATGACAGGCTGAAACGCCCGAACGATCCTTACATGCTCAACACGCTGGGCTACTTCCTGATCAGCCACACCGATAGGCTGGACGAGGGATTCCGCGTGCTCTACCGCGCCAATGCCATGGCCCGGAACGACCCCTACATCGCCGACAGTCTCGGCTGGGCCTACTACAAGCTCGGCCACATGGACGATGCTCTACGCCTCATCCAACTGTCGCGGCGCGAGCTTGCGCCCCAGAAGCATTGGGAGATCGAGCACCACCTTGGCGACATCTACTGGCACCTGGGCCGGGAGGACGACGCCCGCGAAGCCTGGCAAACCGCGCTGGATGAGTTTCCGCCCTATCTTGTGGCCGAGGAGCTGCGCGAGAAAATCGCCGAAGGTATTGAGGGCGGCCCACCGCCTGAGGTGCCTGTGCCGCGCGTATCCCTCGACGAAGGTGAAGCCTTGCAGCGCGAGCTCTGAGCCCGGCTGTTGCGCCTGGGGGCGAGGCTTGACACATTGAGGCCCCATGGTGATCCGGCACATCCAATATACTTTCCTTGCGGGGCTTGTGTTTCTTGCAGGGTGCGCGGCCAATGCCGCCTACCAGCAAGCGCAGCTTTCCATGTTGATGGGCGGCACCCCGCGTCCTGAAACGGCGGAGGGGTACAGCGCGTTTCTTGTGGCGCGCTACGCCGCGCTGACCAATGATCCGCGCCAGGCACTGGAAGGGTATGAGCGCGCGCTGACGCTGGAGCCCGGCAAGCCTGATCTGGCTGAGCGCGCCGTGTTCGCCGCCTTGATGGCCGGCACGTTCGAAGACGCCGTGCGCCTTGCGAAAAAGGTCGATGTTTCTGAAGGCGAGGCCTCGTCGCTCGTGCGTCTCACGCTGGCGGTTGATGCTGTTCGCGAAGGGCGGCTGGCTGCGGCTGAAGCGGCTCTGGCTGCCTCCGGCGGCGGGGCCTTCGACCAGTCCGTCATGACCCCTCTGCGCGCCTGGATCGCCTACCAGCGCGGCGGCATCGATGCGGGCGGGGCGAAACTGTTCGCGCAGGAAAACACAACGCCCCTTCACTATGCCGCCGAGCATTATTTTCTCGCGCTGATGTACCTGGCCGATGGTGCAGACGAAGAGGCCTTGAGCGTGCTGTCTGCGGTCTGGGAAACTGGCCCGCGCCTCGCCGTTGCGGCTGAGGCCCAGGCGCGGCTGCTGGCGCAAAGCGGGCGGAGGCAAGAGGCGCTTGACGTCCTGACCACGTTCCGGCGCGACATTGGACCCAATCCTGCGATCGATGGCCTTCGCCGCCAAATCGAATCCGGTGAACCGGTCTCCATCGATCGCCCAAGCCTGAGATCAGGCGCTGCGCTTGCGCTCTACACGCCTGGCGCAGCCCTTGCGGCACAGACCGACAGCGATTTTCCCGGCGTGCTCTTCGCCCTGACCCTCGCGCTTGATCCCGACATGGACATTGCCCGCACGCTCTGGGCGAAATCCCTCGACGGGGTAGGCCGGCGCGGCGAAGCGATTGAGGTGCTCGAAGTCATCGCGCCAGACTCGCCCTACTATGCCACTGCGCGCGGCCAGCTGGCCTGGGCCTACCGCCGCGATGGCCAGGGTGACCGGGCCTTGCAGGTTGCGTCCGAGGCCATCGACGCGACTTCAGACCGCGACCTGATGGTGCAAATGGGCGACCTTCTCACCACGCTGCAGCGCGACGGCGAGGCCAACCAGCTGTTCACCCGCGTCATAGGCACCGACAGGGCTAACGGAGAAGCCGACTGGCGGTTGTTTCTGGCGCGTGGCGCGGCCCGCGAGCGCCTTGGCCGCTGGCCTGAGGCGGAGGCGGATCTGCGCGAAGCGATGCGCCTGTCACCTGACAATCCTCGGATCCTGAATCACCTCGGCTACAGCCTCGTGGACCGCGGAATCCAGCTCGACGAAGGCCTCAGGCTCATCTCACGCGCGGTGGACCTGCGCCCCCGCTCAGGCATGATCCTCGACAGTCTCGGCTGGGCCTATTTCAGGCTCGGGGACTACTCACGCGCTGTGATCCATCTGGAGCGCGCGGTGGAGCTCGAGCCCGGTGATCCCGTCATCAATGATCACCTTGGCGACGCCTATTGGCGGACCGGGCGCAGGCTGGAAGCGCGCTTCCAATGGCAGCGTGCCCTGACGCTCGAGCCTGATCCCAACCTGCTTTCGCAGCTGCATCTGAAGCTGCAGGAGGGCCTGGACGGGCCGACGGCGCGGGTGGCGGCCCATGGTGGTGATGCGACCGACAGGCAGGTCCATCCCTGATGAGCGAGGCGTACCGCGCTTTCGCGCCGGCCAAGATCAACCTGTTTCTCCACGTCGGTGCGCCCCGCGAAGACGGGCGCCATCCGCTCGACTCCCTCGTTGTGTTCGCAGGCCGCGAGGCCGCCGATATCCTTGAGGCGCGCCGCGCAGATGCCGACAGTCTCCATGTTGACGGGCCCTATGCCCAGGCCTTGGGGGAGGGCGAGAACCTTATCAGCGACGCGCTGTCCCGGTTGCGTGGACAGGCTCGCATTGATGACGTCCACAACAGCCCCGTTGCCTTCACGCTGACCAAGCACCTGCCGGTGGCGGCAGGCATTGGCGGCGGCTCGGCAGATGCGGCCGCCGCCCTCCGCCTGCTTACGCGCCAGCTGTTCGATCTGCCCGCGCGCGTGGCGAGCGACCTGGCGCCACAGCTGGGCGGAGATGTCCTGGCCTGCGTGTTCAACACGCCCGCACAGATGCGCGGGGACGGCGACAGGGTGCTGCCTTTGCTGCAAGGCCCCCTGCTCGACCTGTTCGATCCCCGGCGCGGCGGCGGCCTGCCTGCCGTACTGGTCAATCCGGGGGTGCCCTGCCCGACCGGACCTGTCTTTCGCCAGTATGATCAGGCGCGGCCCGCGCCGTTGGAGGAGATAGAGCTTCCGCGCATCACCTCACGCAATGATCTCTACACCTGGCTGGAGGCCAGCACCCGCAATGATCTCCAGTCATCCGCCATCGATCTCGTGCCTGAGATTGGGGGTCTTCTGGACCGGCTTTCGCGCCTGAAGGGTGTGCGCCTTGCGCGCATGTCAGGCTCTGGCGCCACCTGTTTCGCCCTGTTTAACCACATGGACGACGCCCTGCTGGCCCAAAGCGAGCTGATGCGCGAGGCACCGGACTGGTGGGTCCGCGCGACGCGCTTGGGGGAAGGGGTGTGATGGAGCACTTGGCGGTCCCGTTAGCCTTTCTGATTTCGCTCGCTGTTTGCGCCATGGTTGGGCAGTATGGGGCAAAAGATGTGCCCGATGGCGGGCGGAAAGACCATGAACGCCCAGTTTCCACATTGGGGGGGCTCGGCATCGCTTTCGGCCATCTCGGTGCGCTCGCCTGGTTTTTGTCTTTCGGCGACAACGGGAAGTGCCTGGCTGATTGTGGACGATTTGTACCAGTTGAATGGGGGTGGCCTATCCTCATTGCTTTTGGCCTCGGCTTTCTTGTTACGGGCTTGATCGACGACCTCAGGCCCATGGCCGCGCGCACCAAGCTGGTCCTGCTGGCCTGGCTTTCAGTAGGAGTTTGCCTGGCCTTCTGGTATGGGCTTGGCGGATCAGATGGCCCGTTCGGTTCGCTGCGCCATGCAGAATGGTTGCTTGCAGGTGGTGCGCTCTGGGTATTCGTTCTGAGCAATGCGACCAATTTCATGGATGGATCCAATGGCCTCGCTTTAGGCTGCTCGGCAATCATGCTGGTCGCGCTTTTCATGCTTGGGGCGCCCACAGCCGCGTTGGTGTCCGCGATAATCGGCTTTCTCGTCTTTAACCTCACCGGGGGCCTGTTCGCCGGAGATACCGGCGCGTTTTATGTCGGCTTCTGGGTGGCGGCACTTTCGCTTCTTGGAGCTGCGCTGGGCGAGTATTCGATCTGGGTACCGCCCTTGATTGCATTGCCATTCCTGACCGACATCATCCTGACCATCTTGTGGCGTGGGCGGCGGGGCGGCAATGTCATGCAGGCCCATCGCGAGCATGCCTACCAGTTGCTGCGCCGTTCTGGCTGGGGCCATTTGCGTGTGGCGCTCCTCTGGTGGGGGATGACGGCGGTGTGCGGAGCGCTCGCCTTGTTCGCAGCGAATGCCTTCGACTGGCGCGGCGAGATGGCCGTTTTCGCGGTCACGCTCGCTGTCTCAATCGCCCTCTGGATCTGGCAGCGCCGAACCTACTGGCCGCGCGTCAGTGCACCCGGCTGACGGTAAAGTCGGCAAGCTGTTCCAGCATCATGCGGTACTCGCTCGCTGGCAGGCCCTTCAGCGCCTGCTTGGCGAGTGCCACATAGGCATCGGCTTCCGCGATTGTGGCGTCTGCTGCGCCTGTTGCACGGATCAGGTGGATCGCGCGGGCAAGATCGCCTTCCTGCTGGGTCTGTGCCGTCATGGCCCGGTCCCAGAAGGCCTTGTCCTCATCCGAGCCCCTGCGCCGCGCAATGATGACCGGCATGGTCAGCTTGCATTCGCGAAAATCATCGCCGACGGACTTGCCGATCACCGCCGTGGTGCCGCCATAGTCGAGCACGTCATCAACGATCTGGAAGGCGAGGCCCAAATTCTTGCCATAGGCGGCCAGCGATGACGCGACCGCTTCGCCGCCCGCAGACAATGCGCCCGCCCGGGCTGCAGCCTCAAACAAGGCCGCGGTCTTGGCTTCGATGATGGCGAGGTAATCCTCCGTCGGCAGGTCGAGCCGGCCCTGGGCGGCAAGCTGGCGCACTTCCCCTTCGGCAATCACGGTAGAAGCGTGGGAGAGGATGCCCAGGATATCCAGGCTGTCTGTCTCCACCATCAGGGTGAAGGCGCGCGCAAACAGGAAATCGCCCACAAGAATTGAGCCCGAATTGCCCCACAGGTGCTTGGCCGCCCGCTTGCCGCGGCGCAGGTCGCTGTCATCGACCACATCATCGTGCAGCAGCGTAGCGGTGTGGATGAACTCCACCGCCGTGGCCAGGGCGTGGGTCGCTGGCGTTGCGCCACCTGCGGCATGGGCAGCGGCCAATGTCACCATGGGCCTGAGACGCTTGCCGCCGGCGCCAACGATATAGCCCGACATGTCCGGGATCATGGCCACAGGGCTGGCCGCGCGCGCGATGAGCAAAGCCTCGACGGCCTCCAGATCATCCGCGAGCGCCACTTGCAGTGTATCTATGATGGACCCATCGCGAAGGGGCTGTCTCGGCTTGAGGGTCTGGGTCACGCTCTATCCTGCTCTGGCCTTGCGACTGAGATACATTATGGATACGGGCAAAACCCGCAACTAGGTTACGCGGCGCTGCGCCGCATGGGTCATCAACAGGCTGTTACATGGAAGAAGTCTTCCGCACAAACGACCTTGTGAAGCTGAGCTATGTCCAGCACTTGCTCAGTGAAGCGGGCATTGATCACTTTGTCGCCGACCAGCACATTTCCGCTGTGGAGGGCAATATCGGCGCGTTCCCGCGCCGTGTGATGGTGCGCGAAAGCGAGGCGTCCCGCGCCCGGTATGAGCTGCGTGAGGTCGAGCCGGGGTGACCAGCGCGCTGGAGGTGACCCACGACACGGTGTTCCAGGGGCGCGTGAAACTCGTCCAGCCCAAGAAAGGCCTTCGCGCCACCACGGACAGTCTCCTGCTAGCGGCAAGTCTGCCGGAAAAGCCCGGCGGTCATTTTCTGGAGTTCGGCACGGGCTGTGGCGGCGCGCTCTTGCCAGCAGCCTGGCGGATTGGGGCGGCGCGCTTCACGGGGGTCGAAATTGAAGCCCACTTGGCCGAGCTGGCAACGGCCGGCGCCGCCGCGAATGGCTTCGAAGACCGGGTCGATATCATCAACGCCGAGGCGTCCGAGTGGGCAAAGGCCCACGAAAACCAGTTCGACGCGGTGTTTTCAAACCCGCCATTCTTCGCGCCTGGACAGATCTCGCCGCCGGGTGAAGGCAGATCCAGCGCCTACCTCGCCTCCGTGCCGCTGGAGGACTGGTTGAAGGCCATGGTGTTTGCCGCCAAGCCCCGCGCGCCGATTATCGTCCTGCACCGGGCTGCAGAGCTAGCCCGCCTCCTGGCCCCGCTCGATCGATGGGGCGGCGAGATCACTGTCCTGCCCATCCATCCGCGACGGGGCCAGGCGGCAAACCGCGTGCTCGTGCGCATGCGGAAAGGGCTCAAACGCGGGGATGTGCGCCTGCTGCCTGGCCTTGTTGTCCATGCCGATGCCACGGGCGATACGCCCAGCGCGCGCTTGAAGGCCGTTCGCGAAGGTCATGCGCTCGCGTGGGAATAATGCGCCGAAATCGGACGCTGTGCCCTTCAAATGAACGCGTGTTCACACCATATCTGTCATGAGGAGAGCGGCGAAGCGGAAAGGAGCAGACACATGTTCGCGACACTTCTGGTTCTGGGCACCGGCCTGGGACTGGTGATCGCAACCTTGGGACACCCCAAGATCGGCGGCGCCCTGCTGGGCAGCACCTGCCAGAGCGATGATGCGGATCTGAACGAGCGCTTCTAAATCCGCCCGCTTGCACGACGGGCCGCGCGGCGCTACGCGATGGCCATCAATCGCCCGAGTGTTTCCATGCCCGCCAAGTCTGCAAAGCTGAACAAGCCAGCCTCCTTCCAAGACCTGATCCTGACCCTGCAAACCTATTGGGCAGGGCACGGCTGCGCGATCCTCCAACCCTATGACATGGAAGTCGGCGCCGGTACGCTGCACCCGGCGACCGTCTTGCGCGCACTCGGCCCCAAACCCTGGCGCGCGGCCTATGTCCAGCCCTCCCGGCGCCCGGCCGATGCGCGCTATGGCGAAAACCCCAACAGGCTCGGCCATTATTACCAGTTCCAGGTCATCCTCAAGCCCAATCCGCCGGACCTGCAGGACCTGTATCTCGGCTCCCTCAAGGCCATCGGCATCGACGACACCATCCACGACATCCGCTTCGTCGAGGATGATTGGGAGAACCCCACCGTTGGCGCCTGGGGGCTTGGCTGGGAGGTCTGGTGCGACGGCATGGAGGTCAGCCAGTACACCTATTTCCAGCAGGTCGGCGGGCTCGACGTGCACCCCGTTTCAGGCGAACTGACCTACGGGCTCGAGCGCCTGGCCATGTATGTCTTCGGCGTCGACAATGTCTTCGACCTGCCCTTCAACGCGCCGGATTCCGCCACGCCGCTGACCTATCGCGACGTTTTCCACGAAAACGAGGTCCAGCAGAGCCATTTCAATTTCGAGCTGGCCGATGTGGACATGCTCCTGCGTTGGTTTGCCGATTGCGAGGCCCAATCAAACGCCCTGCGCGAGGCGGGCAAGCCCCTGCCGGCCTATGACTACGCCCTCAAAGCCAGCCACACCTTCAACCTGATCGACGCGCGCGGCGCCATCAGCCCCACAGAACGCCAGGCCTACATCGCCCGCGTCCGCGATCTGGCGCGCGGGGCAGCGGCGCAGTACGCAGAGCAGCAGGCAGAGGCATGAACAAGGTCGTCAACCTCGATGAAGCCATGGCGAAGGTGACCGACCACTGGACGCCAAAGCTCGCAGGCCGCGTAAACGGCACGGATGTTCGTCTCGTGAAGCTGCAGGGTGATTTTGACTGGCACAGCCACGCCCATGAGGATGAGATGTTCCTCGTCATCAAGGGCGAGATGCGCATGGCGTTCCGCGACCGTGTCGAGACGGTTCGGGCCGGGGAATTCATCATCGTGCCGCGCGGCACCGAACATCGCCCCGGGGCTGACGAGGAATGCCATGTCATGCTCATCGAGCCGTCCAGCGTGGTGAACACGGGCGACAATCCGGCGTCTGAGCGAACCGTGAAAACAGTGGAGCCGATCTGATGACTGACCAACCCGAAATCGGGGGCCGCGAGCCCATCGCTGTCGATGTGGAAGAGGGAAAGATGTACTGGTGGTGCACTTGCGGGCGCTCGTCCAACCAGCCCTTCTGCGACGGCTCGCACAAGGTGACGGACTTCGCGCCCCAGGGCTGGGAAGCGCCCAAGACCGGCAAGGTCTTCTTCTGCACCTGCAAGCGCACAGCCCGCAGCCCGCTCTGCGACGGCAGCCACAACAATCTCTGAGCCTCCGCCCAAGGGCGCACTTGACCGGCGAGCATTACCCCTTATCCCCCTGCAAAGATTTTGCACCCGCGAAAGCGCGCCTTTTCCATGCCAGACCTTCTCCTTGAGCTGTTCAGCGAAGAAATCCCTGCGCGGATGCAGGCGAAGGCTGAAGCGGACCTGTTGAAGGCCGTGCTCGCCAAGCTGGACGAGGCGGGCCTTTCCCATGGCGAGGGCAAGGCCTGGAGCACGCCGCGCCGCCTTGGCGTCGTTGTGGCCGATGTGGCCGCCAAATCGGAAGATGTGCGCGAGGAGCGCAAGGGCCCGAAGGTCGGCGCGCCCGAAAAGGCTGTGGCGGGTTTCCTGCGCGGGGCCGGGCTGGAGACCATCGACCAGGCCGAGGTGCGCGCGGACCCCAAGAAGGGCGAGTTTTACGTCGCCATCACCGAGACGCCCGGCCGGCCCGCCGCCGAGATCATCGCCGAGGCCGTGCCGGACATCATCCGCAGTTTCCACTGGCCGAAATCCATGCGCACGGGGGCAGGGGAGCTGCGCTGGGTGCGTCCGCTGCAGCGCATAACCTGCCTGCTCGGCGCGAAGGTTGTGCCGTTCGAGGTCGATGGCCTGGCGTCTGGCAACACCACAGAGGGCCACCGCGTCCATGGCCGCGGGCCGTTCAAGGTGAAGGGCTATGACGATTATGTCGCCAAGCTCGAAGGCCAGGGCCGCATCATCCTCAACCGGGGTGAGCGCCGCGCCATCATCGAGGCGCAGGCCGAAAAGCTCTGCGCCGACAACGGGCTGGAGCTGATCGAAGACAAGGGCCTGCTGGAAGAGGTCGTCGGCCTGGTCGAGCTGCCCGTCGCGATCCTCGGCGAGATGGATCCGGCCTTCCTGGAGCTGCCGCCGGAGGTCATCCAGCTTTCCATGCGCACGCACCAGAAGTATTTCGCCGTGAATGACGCCAAGACCGGCAAGCTCGCGCCGAAATTCATCGTCGTGGCGAACATCGACCCCACGGACGGCGGCGCGGCCATCGCGGCGGGCAACGCCAAGGTGCTCTCGGCCCGGCTCGATGATGCCCGCTTCTTCTGGGAGAATGACCGCAAACGCGGGCTGGAGGATATGGGCCGCGATCTTGACCGCATCGCCTTCAAGGAAGAGCTCGGCTCCATCGGCGACAAGGTCGAGCGCGTGGCCGCCCTGGCGCGGGAACTGGCGCCAAAGGTCGGCGCGGACCCGGATCTGGCAGAGCGCGCCGCGCGGCTCGCCAAGGCCGACCTGGTCTCTGAAATGGTCTACGAGTTTCCAGAGCTGCAAGGCGTGATGGGGCGGTATTATGCTTCGGAGGCGGGCGAAGACTCCGCCGTGGCGAATGCCATCGCCGACCATTACAAGCCCCAAG
>JBCBGD010000056.1:0-12314 GCA_038527085.1 Pseudomonadota bacterium
CCGAACGGTCAGCCAATGAGAATTTGACATGTCCGCCTGATGCCTTTGTCGAAGTCGGAGACCCACATCTTCTTGGCCTCGGCAGCGTCAGATTACGTGCAAGGGGTAACCCTTCCCGTGGATGGCGGCTGGTTGGCAAGATGATGTGGGTCTCCGACTTCGACAAAGGCATCAGGCGGACATGTCAAATTCTCATTGGCTGACCGTTCGGATGGGGAGCACCTAATCAGCATATGCCAATTTTGCAGACCAATTTTGCAGACCCTCTCGCTCAGGAGTATTCAGTGCCCTCCTTCCCTGAGCAGCAAGCTACCGCCCGGTGTCGCATTTAAGTCACACTTAAGCAGACAAGTATAATTGGTCCTACCAATCTAGCATACAAAAGACCAGTAATTGGTTGACTCTCTCAGTCGCCTTCTATTCAGTCATACTGGTGAGCTCCACGTCAGACGGAGCGCAGGAAAGCCATTAGGGAGGAATTGGTATGCTCAGCTTTTCACACTTGGATTCTGTCCGCCTGAAGGGGCGCGACTTCTGGCGCGCTGCCTTGCTCGCCGGTGTTGCGTTGCCCTTGGGCACCGTCGCAGTTGCGCAAGAAGCGACAGAAGAGGCAGAAGCCCGTCAAGACACGATTGTCGTTACGGGCATTCGCTCATCACTTGCGAGTGCGCTCGAAGAAAAGCGGACTGCTGACAACCTGAAGGAAGTTATTCAGGCAGAAGATATTGGTAAGCTGCCAGACCAGAACCTTGCCGAAGTGCTCGAGAACATCACTGGCGTCCAGATCACCCGGACAGCTGGCGTCGGTACGGGCGTCCAGATCCGCGGTACGAACGCCAATCGGGTCGAATTCAACGGCATTTCAACAGTTGGGTCTGGCGCAGGGCGCAGCGGCATCAACTTCGAGGATGTGAACCCTGCAATCATTTCCTCGGTTGAAGTTATCAAGGCTCCCGAAGCCAGCACCATCGAAGGTTCTGTTGGTGGCACGGTGAACCTGCGCACGATCCGCCCGCTCGCGCTGGACGGCATGCTCGCCAACATCCGCCTGCAAGGTGAAGATTCGAGCCTGAGCACTGAAGACATCCAGCCGAGAATCTCGGGTGCCTTCGGCAATGTCTGGGACACAGATATGGGCGAGATCGGTTTCGTGATCTCCGGCAGCTACACCGAGCAGGAAGCGGTTTCTTTCCGCCCGCGCGCAGACCGCGATAATGTCTCTTCCGCGCCCGGTGCAGCGTTCGACGAGTATCTCGGCATCCAGTTCCTTGTTCAGGAGCAGGAAAACTTCGATTTCGAAACGACCAATATCGCGTCGACCTTTGAATGGGCGCCGAATGACGAGCTGAAATTCAGCGTCGATTACATCGTCAATGAACAAGAACGCGCGCAGGACTCCTACCGCCTCCAGGCATCCGGTGTCAGCGTCTTCCGCAATGTCAGCGTGCCCACAGACTTCGAGTTTGTCGATTTTGGTGTCACCTCCAGCAATGGGCGTGACCTGCGCAACTTCCCTGCAGCGCTCCGCGGAGCGATCGAGCCAGATCTGGCTGTTGACGATGATGACCCGAATTTGCGCTTCTCCAGCGATACGGGTGGCCGCGTCACCGAGAGCGAGATTTTCGCCCTCGCCGGGGAGTGGGAGCGAGACAATTGGTCGGTTCGGGCTGAGTACGCCACGACAAGTTCAGACACGGTGAACCCAAACCTGTCCACCACGCTGAATTTCATCAATCCCAATGTTCCGCTTGATGGTGCAGCGACCGGCGATCCAAGCACCAGCAACGATAACCCGACCCCGTTCATCTATGATCTGAGCGGTGACTCCCTCGCGTTCGGCATCAATTTTGACTCCCCCTTCGCGCCGTCTGTCGCCGACCTGACCAATCCCGCCAATGTTGTGCTGGACCAGGTGGATATCGGTCGCGACACCACAAACAATCAGGAAGATGCCTTCCGGATCGACGTGTCATACGATTTGACTGACTTTGGCCAGATCGGTGACTACATCACCTCCGTTGAGGCTGGTTATCGCTACAATGAGTCTTCAAGCCGTTTCGAAGACATCGGCGACAGGATCGGTGGTTTTAGCCGCCTGGAAGACAGCCCAAATGGCCTCCTGTTCGAAGAACTCCTTGTGGAAGGTCCCTCGAACTATGGCGACGCTGACGGGCGCGACTTGTTCATCAGGAATTTCCTGCTGGTCGATCCCGATCGGGCCTTTTCCGATCCCAACGGTGTCCTCGCAATTCTGGAAGGCGCCCTTGCCGCACAACGCGCGCTCGAGCCTCAAGCCGACGGCGACCTGGTTGCGAACATCTCGTCTAACCAGAACGCTTTCCGCGACATCAGCGAAGAAACCAATGCCTTCTATGCACAGGCCAATTTTGAGCACGGTATTTTCAGGGGCAACCTTGGTGTGCGCTGGCTCGAAACGGAAATCGCATCAGTGGGCTTTGGTCCAGAAGACGCCACTGGTAATCGCTCGCTGCAAACCACCACGGGCAGCTACGACTTCGTGTTGCCTCGGTTCAACCTGGTTGCTCAGCCGCGTGAAGACGTCTTGCTGCGCTTCGCGTACGGGTCAGACATCCGCCGCCCGAACTTCAGCTCCTTGAGCACCGGCTTTACCTTTGGCCCCCAGGAAAACACGGCAGTCGCACTTGGCAATCCCGGCCTCCTGCCCGAGGAAGTCGACTCCATCGACATCTCGGCTGAGTGGTACTTCGCCCCGGCAGCCGTTGTCAGCATTGGCTATTTCACCAAGGACCGGACCAATATTTTCGGCGTCGACTTTGAAGGCGCTGCGCTCATCCCTGACCCGAACAACACGACAGGTGGCTTGTCGCGCGAAACAGACCCCTCATGCCCAGGCGGCGGTATCTTCAACCCGGAAGTCATCCCCAACGTGCTCGGCGATCCCGATACGATGGGACTGTGTGTGGACTTTACCCGGCCAGGCAACGATCCCGACACGACCACGCAGTCGGGCTGGGAATTTGCTTTCCAGTATGACTTGTCCAGCTGGGAAGATCAGATTGGCTGGGCGTCCGGTTTCGGTGTGATCGCCAACTACACGCTCCAGGATTTCTCCGGCGGCTCCGTGGTCGATTCCACTTCGGGCCGTGGCGCACAGGTTCTTGGAGATGTCAGCATCCCGCGTGGCTTGCTCGACTTCTCCGAGAACGCCTACAACCTCACGGGTTTCTACGAGAAGTATGGCTTGTCGGCACGGGTGCGCTACACTTGGCGCGAGGGCTTCCGCACCCAGGACTTCGGCGGCGGCGCCAACACATCGGGCAGCTCGACCTTCAGCTTCCCGGTTCACACCCTGGATCGCGGACAGCTCAACGCGAGCATCAACTATGATGTGACCGACAACTTCAACATTGGTCTGGAAGCGGTGAATATCACCGAAGAGGAGATTATCCAGCGTTGCGTCAGTGAAAGTGGCCCAACCTGCTTCGTGGGTTATCCCGATCGCCGTGTCACCTTTGGTGGCAGCTACACCTTTTAGCGCCATGCCAGAGATGACTGGCCCCTAATCGAAGAGCGCCTCGCCTTGGGTGAGGCGCTTTTTTTGTCCCAACTCGCCTGAAAAAGGAGACGCGAATGAACGCCAAGACCCTGAGGGCCCTTGCCCTGAGCTACGCCTCGACGCTCGCTGTTGCCGCCTGCACGATGGCCCCAAACGAAGTGGCCGTGGCCGAGAGCGCTGTGCCCGCCGACGCCTTCGATCTCACCTTCTGGAACATCACCGTGCCTCTGGATGAAGACGGCAACGAACGCGCTGACATCATCTCCGTCGCGCAGTTGGCCGATTACAGCCATCCGAACTTCTTTTATCTCGACGAACAAGGCAGCCTCGTCTTCGCTACGCCGAACAAGGCAACGACAACGCCCAACTCTACAAACACTCGCAGTGAGCTGCGCCAGATGTTGCGCGGGTCTGATACCTCTGTCCCTACGAAGTCGCCCGGCAACAATTTTGCTTTGGCCGCCAATCCTGATGCTGACCAGTTCGCCGCAATCGGCGGACGCCTCGAAGCCACGCTCCGGGTCGATCACGTGGCGCAGCGCGCGCAAATCACGACAAAGAAGCCGACCTATTCTGTAGTGGTCGGCCAGATCCATGCGGTGAAACTCGACCAGCATCCCGAAGCGTATGGCTGGGGCAACGAGCCGCTTAAGATTTCCTTCAAGAAATTCCCCGGCCACGAATACGGTTCGGTCTATTGGGCCTATGAGCGAAATCTTGGACGGGACGATCCAGACCGCACCGACATCGCCTATCCTGTCTGGGGAAACACGTGGAACAGCTCAGATGATCCTGGCGCGGCAGGCATCAAGCTCGGCGAGGATTTCAGCTACACTGTGGATGTGTCAGGCAACACCATGACCCTGACATTCGAAACCGAGCGCCATGATACCGTCGTTTACGAAATCAATCTGGCCAACAATGTCGATGCAAACGGCGAAGTAGACACGAAGGACAACCCGATCGGCTACGCAGGCGACATGATGTACTTCAAGGCTGGCGCCTACAACCAGTGCAGCAGCAAACTTCAGGACGGGTTCTGGTACCCTGGCTGCCTCGGCACGGGCGACTGGGAAACCGACAAGGCCAATGGTGACTATGCCCAGGTCACCTTCTACGAACTCACGGTAAGCGGGCCAGACTGAAGCCTCTCAAAGACTTCTCGCACTGGTGGGGCTTACCCCACCAGCAAGAGGGAGATCTGCGGAATGTAGGCCACAGCGATGAGGCAGAGGATCAGCGCCAGATAGAAGGGCCACATGGATTTTACCGTGTCCTCGACCCGTATCTTGCCGACAGCAGACGCCACAAAGAGCACTGTGCCGACAGGCGGCGTGATGGTTCCGATACCAAGTGCCAGCATCATGATGATGCCGAAATGGACCGGGTTCATGTCGATGCCCTGCATGATGGGCAGGAATATCGGTGTCACGATAATGATCAGCGGCGCCATGTCCATGAAGGTGCCGAGCACGAGCAGGCATAGGAGCACCAGAGCAAGGATAATTATTGGAGAATCGGTAGCCCCAAGGATCAGCTGAGACATCATCAGCGGGGCTTCCAACAGCGCCAGGAGCCAGCCAAAGGCGGCGGCAGCGCCGATGATCAGCATGATCATGGACGTCGTCTTGGCGGAGTTTATTACCGCCGCCCGAAACTCGCTGACACCCAGAGTGCGATAGACGAAAATGCCGATAATGAGCGTATAGACGATTGCGAAGGCGGCACTTTCTGTGGGCGTAAACACACCGCCCAGAATACCGACCACGATGATGACCGCCGTGAGCAGCCCCGGCAAAGCGCCAATCGCCGCCATGAAGAGTGGTTGCAGTCCCGGGAAATCGCCCTTTGGATAACCGCGCCGTGCCGCCAGGATCGATATGGTCACCATCAAGGCGAGACCGCACAAGAGCCCCGGCAGGATTCCAGCAACAAAGAGATCACCAATCGAAATCGAAATGCCCGAAGCGGCGGCATAGATGATCATGTTGTGGCTGGGCGGGATGATCAGGCCGAGAATGGCGGCCGAACAGGTCACGTTCACCGAGAACTTCCGGTCGTAACCTTTTTCCTCCATGATCGGGATCATGGTGGAGCCGATGGCTGAGACACTGGCCACCGCCGATCCAGAGACGGCGCCAAACATCATTGAAGCGCCCACATTCACATGGCCGAGCCCACCCTTAGACCGGCCGAACAGACCCTCCGCCACACGGATCAGCCGTGCTGCAATCCCGGTCTGTGTCATCAAATCGCCAGCAAAAATAAAGAACGGGATCGCCATCAGGGTGAAGACGTCGATCCCCGCCGAGAGCCTCTGCACCGCCACAAGCGGATTGAGGCCCAAGAGGGCGAAGGTGAACATGGATGAGATGAGCAATGCGAAGGCGACAGGCACGCGAATGGCCAGCAAGCCGACAAGGCTCAAGAGTAGGATAACCAGTTCCATCTCAGGCCACCTCTTCTGGTGACGTGCGGACCACGTCGAAGAGGTGTGCTGCAGAGAACAGGGTGATCAGCCCACCTGCAATGAGAATGGGAAGCAGCGCGACGCCCCGCGGTATACCGAGCGCTGGAATGGCGAAGTCCCACAGTGTCGTCGTCAATTGCCAGCCGGCAAACACCATCACCAGGCCGGCAATGGCCACAGCCAGATGTGCCAGGATATCAAACAGCCATCCCAATCGGGCGGGAACGGCATTGCGTACGGCATCAATTCTGATGTGGTATCTCTCGTGCACACCGACTGCGGCGCCGAAAAAGACCAGATAGGCAAGCAGGACAAGCGACAGCCGCTCGGACCAGGCTGGACTGTCATTGAAGACGTATCTGGCGATCACCTGGTAGGTGATGATGGCCGTCATGGCGACGATGCAGACGGAACTGATGAAGAGCGAGAGCCTGCTCAGCCCGTCGAGTATGGTTCTCATGAGGCGGCCTCCGCAAGGCGATCAATTTCGGCGATGTAGGGCTCGAGTTCGGGGGTCACGAATTGCTCATAGACCGGCGCCATGAGGTCGCGGAATGGCGCGCTGTCGATATCAGACAGGATCTCGCCACCACTCTCCAGAAGGGCTGTTTTCGCATTCTCGACGCGCTCATCCCAAAGGCTGCGCATGACAGACACTGACTGACGAGCGGCGTCTTTGACCAGCACCTGGTCCTCAGGCGAAAGGTTCTCCCAGGTCCTCAGGCTCATGATCAGAACGTCCGGCGTCCGGAAATGCCCTGTCTCAGAGAAATTCGGTGCAACTTCGAAATGGCGCGTGCTGTTGTAGCTGGGCCAGTTGTTTTCAGCGCCATCGATCACATTCTGGACGAGGCCTTGATAGACTTCGCTGAAGTTCATGGGTGTCGGATTGGCGCCAAGTGCACGTACCGTGGCCAGATAGATGTCCGAATTGGGCACCCTGATCTTGAGGCCCTCCAGCGCAGACGGATGCGGGATCAGGCGCTCGGTCGTGTAAAAGCCGCGCCCGCCCGTGTCATATATTGCCAGCCCCCAAAGATTATAGGGCGCAAGGGATTCCAGAATGGCCTTGCCAACTTCGCCGTCAGCCACGCGGCGCTGGTGCTCCGTCGAGCGAAAGAGGAAGGGCAAGCTGAACAGCTTGGTCAGCGGAGCGATATTGTTGAGGGCGGCGCTGAAGGTGCGCGTCATGTCGAGACCGCCGAACATGGCAATTTCCAGCGTGCTTCCCTCAGACCCGAGCTGGCCACCAGGATAGGATTTAACGCTGAGCCGGCCGTCCGTTTTCTCGCTCAGATATTCGCCCATGAATTTGACGGCTTCGACGGTGGGATATCCATCGGGTTGGGAGTCCGTTGAATAAAGGACGCGCGTTGTGCCCGTATCAGATCCTCCACAGCCCGTGAGGGCGAAACCCCCTCCCGCGGCCAAAGCACCAAAGCTTCTTCGCGTGATCTGCACCTTGTTTCCTCCACGCCGGCCTGAGGCCGGTCAGTCTTATCGACGCAACAAGCCGAAGCGTTCGGTTGATTTCAGCGCGTCGACTTCTTCCACCGTCACCGCGTTGCTGTCGCCTGCGATCGAATGTTTCAGACAATTCGCTGCCGCGCCAAACTCAAGCGCATCACCCGGCTGCCTACCATCGAGCAGCCCATAGATGAGCCCAGCGCAGAACGCATCGCCCGTACCAACCCGGTCCACGATGGCCGTCATTTCGTACGTCCGAGAAAAGTGCACCCCATCGCGCGTCCTGAGATGACCGCTCCAGGTGTGGCGTTCAGCAGACTCTGAATTGCGCAGCGTGATGGCGGCGTTCTGCAACTGGCTGAAGCCGTCAAAAAGCTTCTCGGTAAGAGAGGCAGCCCAGTCGTGGCTGCCGTTCTCGCCTTCGCCATCTAGGCCGAGGCAATGGATACAATCGCCGCGCCCGGCGATCAGCGTATCTGCGAGCACCGCAAGTTCCGGCATCACGTCCTTGGCATCGATGCCGTACTGCCAGAGTCGGTCGCGATAGTTCAGGTCCAGCGACACGTGGATACCGCGTCGGCGCGCCTCGGTCATGGCGGCTGAAGCAAGCTCGTGGGCGCTTTGGGAAATGGCGGGCGTGATGCCGCTGATATGGAACCAGTCCGCGCCTTCAAACGCGCTCCTCCAGTCGATATCCGTGTGTGATAGCTCTGAAAAGACGCTGCCAGCGCGGTCATAAACGACACAGCCTGAGCGAAAGTCTGCGCCTTCTTCCATGAAATACAGGCCAAGCCGGCCCGGGCGCTGAACGATCTGGCCCGTATCCACCCGATGGGCGCGCAGGAACCTCAGGGCCTGGGCGCCGAGCTCGCCTTCGGGCAGCCCTGTGACAAACCGGGAGCCCAAACCAAATTCAGCTAGCGAGACAGCAACATTCGCTTCGGCCCCGCCATGACAGACCTCGAACCCTTGAGCCTGGCGCAGCCGAAGCTTTCCGGGTGGCTTCAGGCGCATCATGAGTTCGCCAAGAGTGACTGTTGTTAGGGTCATGGACGAAGGCCTTAAGGAGGGGGGTGAGCCAGCACCGTCAGGGAACGGGTTCGGTGCTGGCTCAGATCACAACGGGAGGAAGTCCGTTATGAATCAGGTGATGGGTTGGTCAGGTCACTTTTTCAGCTTCACAAAATAGTCGAAGATTTCCGGGACGTTGCCCGGCCCCATGCCGGCCTCCACGGCGGCAGAGAGGTTCTGTGACGTGCCCTCGGCAATCGGCGACCGCGACCCAAGATCAGAGATCATCTGATTGAAGTAGCGCAGGTCCTTGTTGGCATTGTTGATCGAGAATCCGAGATCGCTGACGCCATCGACCGCATAGTTCTTGCAGAACTTCATGAAGGGTGAATTCGACGGCCCAGCCGACATGATTTCATAGAGTTGGGCGCGATCCACACCGGCAAGCTCAGCAGCGGCGAAGGCCTGGGACATGGCGCAAACCGTCGTCATGCCCATGAAGTTGTTGATCAGCTTTGTGACGTGGCCCGAGCCCAGTTTGCCGAGATAAAAGACGTTTTCGCCCTGTTCCTTAAGGATGGGCTCGTATTCATCGAAGGTCGCCTTGTCACCTGCGGCCATGATGTTGAGGAGACCGTCCTTGGCGTGGGCGGGCGTGCGGCCGAGAGGGGCGTCAATCATGCCGGCGCCCTTCTTGGCAAGGTCCGCGCCGATCTTCTGGGTCGAGGCCGGGATGGAGGTTCCGAAATCAATCAGAACGGAGCCATCCTTGATGCCTGCAAGGATGCCATCCTCGCCGTACACCAGCTCCTCGACTACCTCTGAGGTCGTCACGCAGAGCTCGACAATATCGCTCTTCTCGGCAAGCTCCTTGGGCGTTTTGGCCTGGACCGCGTTGCCCCTTGCGAGCACGGCATCGACCGCCTCCTGGTTGAGGTCCAGAACAACGACTTCGAACCCGCGCTTCTGCAGGTTCTCGACCATATTGCCGCCCATCAATCCGAGGCCGATAAATCCAATGACGGGTTTTGACATGCTCTAGGCTCCTAACTGCTGGCGCGTCACCGGCGCCGTGTTGTTCTTAGTCTGCTGTTGCGACAGCTGCGTGGACGGGTCCGCTCCAACTGAAGTCTTCGTCTTCAAGTGTGAGGGTGTGTTCGACGCCTTGTTCTGCGTTGTCGACGAAGAACAAAAGCGTTTGCGTGCCATCATCTGACGCCAGCGTGTAGACGGTCGCACCGTCGACTGTTTCCTGACTAATCGAAGCGATGGATCCACCATTGAAGACGGTCACTTCATTGTCATTGTCGTAGCGGCCGTGGCGTTCGTAGACTGACACGATGTCGTAATCGACGCTTTCAGTGCGCAAGACGAGCGCCTGCTCGCGCCGCAAATTGTGATTGGGGTCATTGGCCCCGAGTTCGGTGAGATAGGCGGTGAGCGGCGCACTGGCGGCGAACGTCAGCGTGTAAAACTGGTCATCAATCAGCCAGGACATTTCCTGCTCGCCCTCCAGAGGGGCGGAGGCGGCGCGCTGCCAGAGATGCTGATAACCGTTGTCGTTGCCAAAGGGGATCAACTGGTTTGTTGCGTGATTGAGTTCGAAGCCGGTTTCGATCAGCTGTCCCTTGAAGTGAACAGGCAAGTCATAGGTGTGCTCGCCTACGCTACGCGCGCGCATCACATCAATCACGTACTGGCCCCCACCGGGCCGCGGCGCCATCGCCAACAGGCGCTGCAGGGTCACGCCGTCATAGGCCGTGTCGATCTCAGCTGCCGTGAATTGGACCCCATCAGCCTCGCCAAAACCCAGTATACGCGGCGCATGGGGCTGTGCGGCCCGCCAGTCGCCGCCGAACTGGCTCTTCTGGTCCACAACGAGCACATTGTGCGCGATGGATTGCTTCGCCCAGCTCTCATTTTCCGGCAGGTAGCGGCCGCCATTCTTTGGTTCGACATTCAGGAACCGCGCGGCGCCATAGTCGGCCAGCACTTCGTGTTCATCATCATAGTAGATCAGGCTGAGCCGGTCGAAGTGGCCGTGGCCCAAGCCCTGGGAGGAGGGCTTGAAGACCACGGCCGCCGCATCGCGCTCAGCCCCCGAACGCAAGACGGCTAGCGCGCCCTGGTCTCCTTCCGCGCCATCGCGGAAGAGCATCGATTTGAGTTCAAATGGCTCGGCCTTACCGGCAGCAATGTCGCGGGCCAGCGCCCGGCCGCCTGGGGTCGGCACGACACTGCTTTGCATGGTGACCACGTCCAGCAAGGTGGGATCTCCGGTCAGCTCATAGGCGATGGCCAGGGCATATTTCAGCTCGACCGTGTTAAGTCCCTTCTCACGGATGGCGTCATTGATTGGGAAGAACTTGCCGCCATAGCTTTGCTGCACGGTGGCGTAGACAGCCTTGAGCAGAATGCCGTCGCGATGATCAAGAATGCCGCGCTCCGGCTCGTTTTTCTCGATCGCTTGAGCGAACAGAACGAAAGGCATCATCGCAAAGCGCTGATAGTATGGCCCTTCGGCATAGTAGCCATCGGGGGAGAAGAGCTCGTCGAGTTGGGCGAGGAAGCCCGCCTCGCCGGACAGATCGAGGCCGAGCAGGGCCTGGTCGACCCACTTCTGCTCATCGATTACATAGCCGGTCATCCCAACCGCGGCGGCGGCCCATGTGCCGTGATTGTGGACGCGGTTGAACGTCTGCGGCTGGCCCTCGGACAGGAAAATTGCCATCGGACGCAGGACGCCATTCTCGATCTCGTCGCGCGTCTCCTGGTTCAGGTCGTCGCGGATCGCCTCGTAGCCTTGAATGGCATAGACCATCCACATGGCCTCATTCAGGCTCTGCCAGAACAAGCGGCCTGGCACTTGATTGGCCTGTGCCGGATGTGGGCCGAGGCCCGGATACATGGCCGCATAGTCCTTCAGGATCGATACAGCGAAATCGCGGTAATTTTCGTCACCCGTAAGCTGGTAAAGCATCCCGGCTTCGTAGATCGTCTTGCCGTTCTGCTTGTGCTGTTCATGGGTGTATCCGCCACCAGCGTCCACCGGGACAGGCACCGGCACACCGGCCTCCATCCGCGCATCGACACCGCTTCGGATATCCGCGATAGACTGGTCGAAAAGGGGAGCCTCGCTCGTCGCCGACACCTGAGCCTGAAGCGCGTCTGAGGATGAACACGCCGCAAGGCTGGGTAAGGCAGCCACAAGCGCCGCTGCTGCTATGGCGCGCCGAAGGCTCGTTCTGAGGCGTGTCGCTTGGGTCATTTGCGCTGCCTCAGATCAACGGTCGTCAGCAGTGGCGGGGCATCGGCGCCAACGCGCGTGTTTCCCGACACCTCGGTTTTGGGAATACCCGTCGTGATGGTGAACCGGGCCGGTTCCGCATTGGCGACACGGTTTCCCGTCAGCTCAAGGTTCTGGATGCCGTGCAACTCCATGAACGGTCCGCCCCGCGTGGCCACGCCGTCAAAGCTGGAGCCGCGCACCCAGACATGGGGCCCAAATGTGCTCTCGTCGCGCCCGCCGCGGTAGACTGAGGCCGCGGGGCCGCCGATCCGTTCGAACGTGCTGTCTTCGATGATGAGATATTCGGCGTTGTAGATGCCATAATCGTCGGTCTCAGCGTCCAGGTTGAATACGGCGCCGGATACATCACTGAAGGATGAGCCCATGATCTCAATCTTGTCGTAGAACGTGCCTTTGGCAGCTGAGACGATCGAAAAATCCCGGTTCACGTCAAAGTCGACAAACGTCATGTCGGTCAACTCGACGGAGTGATTGCCACTGCCGCCCGTCGATGTCGTTGAGATGAAGCTGTTGCCGCG
>JBCBGD010000057.1:0-5448 GCA_038527085.1 Pseudomonadota bacterium
GCCCAGTGCCGCAAGGCAAAGCGCCTGCAGCGGATCGCCCGACGCCTCACCGCAGACAGAGATCGGCAGGTCCAGTGCGCGGCAGGTATCGGCGACTTCCTTTAGGAAGCGCAGGGCCGGCCGGCTAACGATGTCGTATCGTTCTGACACAGATGGCGTCATGCGGTCTGCGGCGAAAAAGAACTGCATCAGATCGTTGGTGCCCACCGACAGGAAGTCGGCCTCACCGGCGATCTCCGACAGGGCATAGGCCAGGGCTGGCGCCTCCAGCATCGCGCCGATCTCCAGCCGCTCAGGTGGCGCATGCCCTCGCGCCGCGCTCCAGTCGAGCTCTTCCAGAAGCATGGCCTTGGCCTCGAAGAACTCTTCCGCGATGGTCACCATCGGGAACATCACGCGCAAGTATCGCCCGCTCGCCGCACGCACGAGCGCACGCAGCTGGCGCCTGAACAGGCCTCGTGTGTCGAGCGCAAAACGGATCGAACGCCAGCCGAGCGCCGGGTTCTCTTCCCGCGCCCTGTTCAGGTTTGGCAGCATCTTGTCGCCGCCAAGATCGACCGTCCTGAAGGTGACGGGGCGATCGCCTGCCGTGTCGAGCACCTGGGTGTACAGCTCGATCTGTTCGCCAAGCCGGGGCAGCGTGGATGCCACGAGGAACTGGAACTCGGTGCGGAACAGGCCGATCCCGTCTGCGCCCGCCTCGCTCAGCGCGTCCACATCCAGAGCCAGGCCCGCGTTGAGATTGAGGGAGACAGTGGCGCCGTCCAGAGAGGTGGCGGGTTCATCGCGCAGGGCGTGGTAGGCGGCCTGTCGTTCGCTGCGCAGAGCAATCCTGTCGGCATAGGCCGATTTCAGTGCATCGTCGGCGCGCAGGTGAACCTGGCCTTCTTCCGCATCGACGATGATCGCATCGCCCTCTTCGACGCTCGTCGTGATTCCCGGCACATTGCCGATCGTCGGGATCTCCAGGGCCCGTGCGACGATAGCCGCGTGGGACGACACTGAGGAATCCTCGATCAGGATGCCAGCCACACCGGTCCCGCGATATTCCAGCAGGTCTGCAGGCCCGAGGCGGCGCGCGACGACGATACGGCCGGCCACGTCGGTGCCAGCGGCGAGCGCTGTGTGGTCGTCGCCATTGAGGATGCGCAGCAGGCGGTTGTCGAGATCTTCGAGATCGTAGAGCCGCTCGCGCAGGTAGGCGTCTGTTGCGGTCTCCAGGCGCGCGCGGTGCTCGCGGCGGGCGCGGTCCACCGCGGCCTCTGCCGTCAGCCCGCCCTGAACCCCTTCCTGAAGGCGCTCGGCCCAGGCCGGGTCATGGGCAAGCAGGCGGTAGGTCTCGAGCACTTCGCGCGGCTCGCCCATGAGCGCGCCCGTGTCGATGGTCACCATCGTATCGACCGAGACGCGCAGATCGTTCAGCGCGGCCTGCAGCCGGTCGGTTTCGCCTTCGGTGTCGCCCGAGAAGAACTTTGCCGCGGGCACGACCGGGTCATGGAACACCGCCTCGCCGATCCCGATCCCGCCGCAAAGCGAGCGGCCTTCAAACGACGCGGGCCGCAGGACGGTGTCATCATTCTGAATGGCGCGGCGCTCGTCGGCGACGGTGGCGAGCACTTCGGCGAGCACCATGGCGATGGTCTGCAGAGTCTCGATCTCGTCCTCGCCATAAACGCGCGCGGTGCGGTTCTGAACGGTGAGAACGCCGGTCACACGACCGCTGCGCAGGATCGGGACACCCAGAAACGCGTGATAGGGATCCTCACCCGTCTCAGGGCGGTAGGAAAAAGCCGGATGGCGCGGCGCGTCCTGGATCGCGAGAGGCGCCGCCGAGATCGCGATCTGGCCGACAAGCCCCTCATCGAGTGCCAGGCGCGTCCGACTGACGGCTTCGGCCCGCAAGCCCTCCGTGGCGATCAGCTCCAGCATGTCATCGTTTGTGCGCAGGTAGATCGAACACACGTCCGCCACCATCGTGCCAGCGATCAGCTTGACGACCTTGTCGAGCCGTTCGCCAGCTTCTCCACCCGCCGCCATCATCTGCCGGAGGCGGTTCATCAGGAGCTTGGGAGCGGAATACGTCTCTGGCATATGCTACGTGTCGCGGACGAGGTTACGCAGCGTCAAGCTCAAACGCTGTGTGCAGGGCGCGCACAGCGAGCTCAGTGTAGGCCGCTTCGATCAGCACAGAGATCTTGATCTCCGACGTCGCGATGACGTCGATGTTGATTCCCTTGTCGTAAAGTGCGCGGAACATGGTCTCGGCGACGCCTGTGTGGCTCTTCATGCCGACGCCGATGATCGAGACCTTGGCCACATCCCGGTCGACTTCGAGGCGCTCGAAATCGATCTCCTCCTGATGGGCCAGCAGCGTCTCCTCGGCGACCTGGCTGTCGCGGGCGGTGCAGGTGAACACCATGTTGGCCTGGCCCTCACCGCGAGCATTGGACTGGACAATCATGTCCACATTGACCCCGCCTGCCGCCAGGAGGGAAAAGATGCGCGCCGAGACGCCAGGCCGGTCAGCCACGCCGAACAGGGTGACCTTGGCTTCATCGCGGCTGTAGGCGACCCCGCTGACGACCTGTTTTTCCACGATTTCGTCCTCCGCACAGACAAGGGTGCCCGGATTGGGCGTGTTATGGGCCACGAAGCTGGACAGGACCCGGATGGGCACATCGTGGTTCATGGCCAGCTCGACCGAGCGCGTCTGGAGCACTTTGGCGCCGAGGGACGCCATCTCCAGCATCTCTTCATAGGAAATGCGCTCAAGGCGCTGGGCCTTGGGCACGATTCGAGGGTCTGTTGTGTAGACCCCGTCCACATCGGTGTAGATGTCGCAGCATTCCGCGTTGAGGGCCGCGGCCACAGCAACCGCGCTCGTGTCACTGCCGCCCCGGCCCAGCGTGGCGATACGGCCATTCTCGGTCACGCCCTGGAAGCCTGCAACCACGGCGATCTCGCCCTCGTCCACCGCGGTTGGCAGGCCTGACTCTTCAAAGCCGAGGATGCGCGCGCGGCCATGGTCGGTGTCGGTGCGCATTTGCAGCTGCCAGCCGAGCCAGCTGCGCGCCTTGCGGCCCCTTCGGCGCAGCGCCAATGCCAGCAAACCTGCGGTCACCTGTTCGCCAGAGCTGACCACCACGTCGTATTCATCGTCAAACTGATAGAGGGCCAGGTCGTCGCCTGCCGCACCGCGGGCATAGCCGACCAGCTTGTTGGTCTCACCCGCCATCGCGGAAACTACCACGGCAAGCCGCTCACCTTCCGCGGCCCTGGCGGCGACAATGTCGGCCACATGGGCGATCCGGTCGAGATCGGCCACGGACGTGCCTCCGAATTTCAGAACGGTTCGCCGCATTGCCTGTTTGTCTTTCCTGCCCATGTCTTCACTTCAACGCGCCTTTGTAGAGCGCACACTGACGCGGATCAAACAGGAACGCTAAACCCATGGACCAATCCACTGCCGAGCGCACCGAAAGCCTGCACCGGCCCAGCATTGATGATGCAGAAGTGGCCAAATTTACGGCAATGGCCGCCGAGTGGTGGGATCCCACGGGCAAGTTCAAACCCCTGCACAAGTTCAATCCCGTGCGTCTCGGCTTTATCCGCGACACGGTCACCGGCCATTTCGGCCTTGATGCCAGCGGGCGAAAGCCTCTGGACGGCCTGCGGGTGTTGGACATTGGCTGCGGCGGCGGACTTGTCAGCGAGCCGATGGCGCGGCTCGGCGCGTCGGTGACGGGCGTGGACGCATCGGAAGCCAACATCAAGACCGCGATGACCCACGCCGCCCAATCCGGCGTCGAGGTCGATTATCGTGCAGGCACGGCTGAAGAGTTGATCGAAGCCGGCGAAGCGCCGTTTGACGTCGTCCTCAACCTGGAAGTGGTCGAGCATGTGGCCGATCCGGCAGGCTTCCTGCGCGACACGGCAAGCCTGGTGAAACCCGGCGGCATCATGATTGTCGCCACACTGAACAGGACGCCCAAGGCCTTCGCGCTGGCCATCGTGGGCGCCGAGTATGTGCTCGGCTGGCTGCCCCGCGGCACCCATGAATGGAGCAAATTCCTGAAGCCGCGCGAAATCAATGACGCCTTGAGTGCAGCCGGCATGATCGTGCGCGCGCCACAGGGGGTCTCTTATAATCCTCTGATGGATGCCTGGCGCCTGTCTGGCGATGCCGACGTCAATTACATGGTCGTCTCCACGCGCCCGGCATGACGGTCGTCTCGCCAGACGACATCCTTGATGACTGGATCGGCCCAGCCGCCCATGACGCCGTGTTGGCAGAAGCGCGCAAGCGGGTCTGGTTCGGCAAGTCAGACGCCGTCGACCGGGACCTGCAGGTGCGCTACCTGCCCACAATCGAGGCCCTGGCAGGGGGTCTTGACGAGGCCTGGGCGGCACGTGGCCCGCGCCCGCGCCTGGCCGCGATCATCGCCATGGACCAGTTCACTCGAAACATCTTTCGCGAAACGCCAAACGCCTTTGCCCTGGACACCCGCGCCCTCGGCCTCGCAAAGGAAGGGCTGGTGCTTGGCCAGGACCGGGAACTCACCGAAGTCGAACAGATGTTCTTCTACCTGCCGCTTGAACACTCCGAGCGCGCCGCCGACCAACAACTGAGCTTGGACCTGTTCACAAAGCTGCTGGAGACCGCCCGGCCCGCCTTCAAGGCCATGGCCGAAGACACGCTGGACTATGCGAACAAGCACAAGGCCGTCATCGACCAGTTCGGCCGATTTCCCCACCGCAACGCCATCCTGGGCCGACCAAGCACGCCCGAAGAGCAAGAGTATCTGGCCCAGCCCGGCACCGGATTCTGATCGCCGCCAGAGATGTCTTGATATCGGCCAGCGCTGTGCGAAGGTGCTCAAAGCAAGGGGTCGTTCAGAGATTGTGAGGGGGGGCGTAATGAGCCGACTGCTATTGATCGCCATACTGCTGGTGAACCTGGTCGACATCATCATCCATGTCGCGGCAGATCGCATAGAGCCGGTCCGCATTACATCTAATGTCATTGTCATTGCAGGCGCGATCCTGGCGCTGGTTCCGAGCCTGCGCGGACTTGCGCGGCCAGCAATTCTCCTGGCAGGCCTTTGCTATGTTGCCCTGAATGGCTGGTTCGTCGCAACCCAAGGCATTGGCGGCGTCGGCATCGTCCTGATCGCCGCCACAGTCCTGCTTTCGCTCGCATTTATAGTGACAGGCCGGGGCACGAGAGACTGACCGCGGCGCGGATCAAGGCTCCCCAGCTCAGGCCGGCCGTGGATTTGATGTGAGGCGGTCAAAGCCTTCAAAAATCACCATTCCGGCAACCATGGCGGCGAGGAAGGCCAGCGCCTGTGTGCCGCCGATGGTGATGGCCGCGATGGCAGGGCCTGGGCAAAGGCCGACGAGCCCCCAGCCGACGCCGAAAAGCACCGCGCCAAGGGCGAGCCGCGT